>JAGWVZ010000002.1 GCA_018970625.1 Myxococcales bacterium
GACCATAATCGCGCGACCATGCCACCACTCACGCGCCCGCACACGACGACTCTCATCGTCGGTCTGCGCAGAGCGTGAACCCGAGCGGCGAATCTCCTCGCGAATCAGCCGACTTAATTGTTCGTTCAAGGACACCACACCCCACGGGTGGTCGCGGTGCGAACACAGAATCCGGTACTGATTCAGCGCCGAGAACGCCTGCCTTAACGCGACCTCGTGCTGCGTTATCGGCGTCGCGGGTGCGGCGGATTTCCCCTCGAAAACTTCGCTATCGAACGAAGCACGCAGCGACCGCATGTGCGTCATATAGTCCGCATAACCCGAGATCGCGGCCTCTTGCAGCAACGTGCCAGCCGCCAGCCGGTACACGCGCTGTTCAAGTTTCCAGCGCGGCTCCTGCACCGGTCGAGCGCCGGCCATCGGGTTCACAAAAACCACACCATCCACCGCCATCAGCGAAGTACTCGGCGTCTGGTCTGCCCAACATGCCGAGCCGCTCTGAATCGAAAGTGCCAGCTGACCAATGGGTTTCTCGGCATCAAATCGATGGCTCTGCAAAAGCTCCACCGTACACTCCGCCACCGGCCGGGCAACCGGCGTGTCGGCCAGCGCGCGCATCCCCAGCAACGCACGAACATCGGCGCGTGCGCCAGCCACACCAATTCCCCCGGTGCTCGTCAGCGCCGACAAACAAATATCGCCCAGCACAGTACCCACATCCACGGATGACAACTGGTTGCGATCCCCCATCAACACCAGACGCGCGTCGGGCGGAATGGCATCCAGCAATTTCGCCATCAACAACGCGTCCACCATCGACGCCTCATCGACAATGACCACGTCATACGGCAGCGGGTTCAGTCGATCATGCCGAAAACGCGACGGATCGCGACGCTGCCAGCCCAGCAGACGATGCAATGTCAGGCAGGGCTGCGACTCGATCGCCACACGAATTCTTCGAATCACCTCGTGGTCAGGCAGGCTATCCGGGCGGCGCATCGCCCCCTCAAGACCAGCCGACCAGTGATCCAGACCCACGCCCAGAGACTCCTTTACACGGGCCGCCGCTTTGCCGGTCGGCGCCGCCACCACCACCCGCAGCGGACGCTCACCATGATGGCCCAGGTGCAGGGCGGTAATCAGGTTGCGCACCGTGGACGTTTTTCCGGTACCGGGCCCACCCGTCAACACCAGCAACGACGACAGAATCCCGGTTGCCACCGCGACATCCTGCGCATCAGGCTCTTTCGCCAGGTTCTGTTCCGCTGCGCTCGATAATTCCGTTGTACCGCTCTGAACACCCGGTGACAGGGATGCTCGTAACCATGACGTCAACGAACGCAGGCCCGTTACCGACCTGTTCGGCGTCCACTCGTGACGCGTACCCGCAAGCCCAACCAGATGCGCCGCGATCTGCTGCTCGTATTGCCAGTAACGATGCACATACAGGTGCCCGTCTGACGTACACACAAAGGGACGAACCTCCGTGATTTCCGGCTGCCCGCCAGACGAAACGCACATCACCGCGGGCGAAGAGCGCACCAGCGCCAGCCATTCACGGCGCCCTTCGAGCGCCAGAATACGCAGGGCGTCAGCAGAGAGCTCCTGCAGATTCCATTCCGCCTTCAGGTCCAGCGCAGAGGGTCCCAACAGGTCCGTCCGCATACTGCCCGTGCCCGGCGCTCGCAGCGCCAGCGCCAGCGCCAGAATCACCAGCGTTCGGGTTTCACCAAACAATACCGCCAACCGCGACGCGGTCGATAAATGCGCTTCAGAGACCGCGCGTGCCTGCAACAATGGCAGCAGCTCCGCCCGCAGACGTCTCCATTCCGTCATCTGATGCATGGTGGTGTTCATGCGACCTCCTGCCGGGTTGCGCCCCGAAATGCGGTATCCAGAGCCTCAATGACGGCCTGTGATGGTCGATCATAGAACACACCGTATTCCAGTGCCGGTACGGCACCCGCAACAGGCGTTACTGCATATCGTTCATCGGTCATTCCGCGCACAAATAAATAATACACACCGCCCATATCACGTTCGTAGTCGTAGTCTGGCAGGCGACGCTCCAGAAAACGATGCAGGGCCAGCACATACAGGTGATACTGCAGATAGTAATGATGGTGTTCCATCTCGGCACAAATCGCCGCCAGTGAATATCCGGATGGTGGAGCCGAAACCTGTGATTCCTCTGCCGACGCCGCGATAAAATTCGATTTATAATCGACAATATACCAGCGCCGCTGCCATCGAAAAACAAGGTCAATCTTACCGTTCAGAAACCCACGGAATGCACGATCCGTCGTCGCATTGCGCAGCTTGTCACGATAGCCTGACGACATACGAACATCCGGGTTCGCGCGGTCCGCCAGCACAGAGAGCCAGTCCGTCCCGACCCAGCCCGGACTACCTTCTTGGGCAGACTCCGGGTCGCCCTCCATGCCAGAGCCTGCCCGAAGAAAGAACTCCAGCTCGTCCATGCGCTCCGACATCGATAACTCACACAGCCGGGGCACACCCCGCGAAGGATCGAGCACACCAGCCGCGGTGATGGGGGTCAACGGTGTCTGCAGCACCCGGTACAAATCGTCACACACCTCGCCCGCATAATGGGATTTCTCATCCGGTGTCACCACCGTCTTCGGCCAGCGAACCCCCGCGCGGTCCATATGGTGAAGCAATAACTCCACCGCCTGATGACGGTTTTCTCGCCACGTCACAGGGGAACGCGCCCACGCGAAGTCGGCGTCCTCAAACCAGCCGTGCAGGGCGTGACCGGCTTCAATGCCACGCATAAATCCACGAAGACCTCGCGTACCCTCATTCACAACCGACACCTCGGAAGAGAAATCCCCTGAGGATTCCCACGCATCGTCCAACGTGCCGCCCTCGACCGGCGAATTCACCACAACGATCGTGGGCAGGTCGGCGTCCTGATCACGGCCCGGCGGCGACTCGGGCACGTCTGACGCCACTCCGGCAGCGGTCGCAGGCGTTACGTCCCCGTCGGACTCGTCCACCGCCCTGAAAGTATCTCGCTGAATTCCCGCGCGGGTGTCTCGTTGTTTCAGCCCGCTCACCAGAGAGGAATAACTCGGTTGGGTCCACAGCCGCGCGATATTCGACATCGACGACCGGGCTTTGCGGGCACCCGAGAATGGACGATCACCGAATGCGTTCTCGTTGTACCGCTGACTCTCCAGCGCACCGGTCGCCACGAGGACAGAAACGGGCCACTGTTCTTCACGGGAAGCCTGCACCATCTCCTCGCTCAGCTGCTCCCAGGCGCTCGCGTCCGTAGCCTGTTTCACGATGGGCGCCCAACGCTCCGGGAACCCGGTACAGCGCTGCAATAACCGCAGATCAGCACCCGGCTTGCTGTGACTTGTATAGGGCACCATATACACAAGAACATTCGATTTCGCGCGGGTGAGCGCCACGTAATCCAGACGCCGGGCGTCGGCCAGCGCATCATCGCCGCTCTGTCTCACAATCGGCGCCGACACCGCCGACACACGGGAAGAGAACCCCGGATGCGTCCAGAACTCCATCTTGCGCTCGGTGCCGGCGCCGTGGCTGGCATCGGCTACACCGGGCCTGAACTCCGCGCGCGATGCCTTCTGCATCACGTGAAGTGGCAGAATCACAACCCCAAACTCCAGACCCTTGCTCTTGTGGTACGTCATCACGCGCACAGCGTTCGATTCGCGCTCCAACCGCGGCGCGACGGGGTTTTCTTCCTGACCCGACCGCGAAGCACTCCGGCTCTCCTCAAAACGGTGCACCAGCCGAAGATCGTCCAGATGCTCGCGCACGCGCAGCACTTCGAGCTGCTCCAGCAGGTGCAGATAATTCACCAGCGCACGCTCAGCGTCGTGTCGAAGTGACAGCGTCCCATGGGTGGCCGCACCTTCGACCACCTGTCGTAAAACAACCGACATGCCCTCGTTTCGCATGCGCGCCTGCAGCTCCCGAATCCGGCGAGCCACCACCTCGCGTTCGCGCGCCAGCCGCTGAAGGGGCGTCTCATCGATGGCAGGGGCGACAACCGCCGCGCCATCCTCCCACCACAGCGCGCCCAGCCGAAAGCGCATCGCCGCAGAGTCGATCCCGGTGCCGTGCAGGGCGTGCATGACCTGCAGCAGCTCGGCGCCCTCATCAGAAGCGAACAGGTCGTCATCGCTCGACGAAACCACCGGCACGCCCTGTTGCCGCAGCAGCTCCGAAAAGCGCTTTACGTCCCGATTTCCACGACAAAGGATCGCAAGATCGCCAGCGCGCACACGTCGTTCCGACATCTGCTCATCTGTCCCTTCCTGCATGCTGCCTTGATTCAGCAGCGAGATAAGATCGCGACAGACCGCCTTCACCACGTGGTCACGCAGCCCTGTCGAAGCCCGCACGCCGACCGGAGACAGCGAACGGGTGGGCAACCACCGAAGGGTCACACCTCCATGCCCGGCCAGCGTGCTGTTCGCCGAACCGTGTGGCTTTACCTGCTGATAACGAACGCCCCGCTCCGGCTCAAACCACTCGCGATGAGAAGGCAGCGCAGCCTTCTCCGACAGCAATTCATTCAACGAGTCGATCACCGCAGCGGTTGAACGATAATTCACGTCAAAGGTGTATCGCCGCGTCGCCGGATGATTCACAGCGAACAGATACGTGCGAATATCCGCACCACGGAACGAATAAATGGCCTGTTTGGGATCACCAATCAGCAATAACGAATGGGTTTCAGGGCGAAAAATAGACGAAAATATCTGCCACTGGGCGGCGTCTGTGTCCTGAAACTCGTCAATCAGGGCCACCCGGTACGTCTTCTGCAGCTGCTCCAGCAACGAAATGCCACGGGGTGACAGCAGCGTGGCAGACAGCTGCGCGACCGCTGCGTCGGTATGAATTTTGCCATCGCGCAGCGTCATAATGGCCAGATGCGCCTGTGTTCGCCGTTTCAGAAACCCGTGCAGACGCGCGATCAGACAGTCCCACGCAAACATCAGCGGCTCGGCAGTGTCCAGAAACGACTGCAGGCGTTGGCGCATGGCCACTGTTTTCGGCGGCGTCGTGGTCGTGAACCATGGGTTCATGCTCCCATTTTCAAGTGCCTTCCGTAAGGCCATCAACGCCCCAAACAGCGCCATCAGGCCATCCACCGATTCCTCCATCAGCGTAGGTTCGGGCGCCAGAAGAACAGGGTACTTTGCCTGATTCTGCAGCCCATTCTTCTTATCTGAAAGCGTGGGAATCCCCTCGGCACCCACACCCTGGCCAGCCCGCCACGCCAGCCACGTCCGGTGCCACGCGACCGCGTCCTGCAAAATGGTCGACAACGCGCCATTGGTCTCCTCGACCAGCACTTCGAGCGTCTCCGGGATATTCAGCTCACCATACGCGGCCGGCATCGTAGCGGTGCCCGCGCGCGCGGCTGCCCGAATAATGACGCCCGCGTCTTTCTGCTCCAACAACCAGTCGCGCGCCGGTGAATCCGGCAGCACCACAATGTCGGCCATCCAGTCGTTCGAAATGCGCGCCACATAACGTGACAGGTCCGTCGTGACCTCCAGGTCGAACTCCGTCCCTGCACGCAGCGCATCCTCACGCAGCGAACGCGACGCAAACGAGTGAATCGTCATGATCGGCGCCGTGTCGATCTCCCCCAGCGCCTGCCCCAGACGCTCAATCGCCACCTGCACGCGATCAAAATCGAGGGCCCCCTGACTCGTCAGGCTCTCCAGCATGCGCGCAAACTGCTGCTGTTCAGGCGTGCCCTGCACAGACTGCCGAGCGCGCCATACCGTCAACAATAACTCCCGGGCCTGAACAATGCCCTTGCGGATACGCAGCTTCAGCTCGGACGTGGCCGCGTTGGTGAACGTCACCACAAGCGTCTGCGAAAGCGGAATCCCCTCGGTCACCAGGCGCACAACCACGCTGACGATGTTATAGGTCTTGCCCGTTCCGGCGCTGGCCTCCACCGCCGACCAGCCCTCCACGGGAAAGGTCCACGGGTCAAATACGACGGGTGCCGCCACAGTTTCGGTCATCGTGCCTGTCGTTGTCATGGGTTGCCTCCGTCGCCGTCGCCGTCGCCGTCATCACCACCATCGTCCGGCACCACGGCGGTCAGGCTCCCCACAAAGGGAAACCACACGTCAATCAACCATGCGCCCAGCGTCGCGTTCAGGCGGGTCTCCTCTTCATCGCCAGCCCACGGAGAGGTGTCGCCAAACACAAATTGCCCCCAGGGCGTCAGGCGGTCGGGTACGATCCCGCCAAAGCCTTCCTCGGCCTCCCACACACCCTGCGCGGCGTGTCGCCATTCCTGTTCCGGCGGCGCGTACCATGGCGGACCTGCGTCCCACCAACGCGCATAACACGCCGCATGCGCCACCTTGCCATTCATGATGGCGGGCGCCTCGACCAATCCACGCTCGCTCTCGCGCATCGCGGGCAGCTCAGCGGCCACCACCGCCACATTGCCGCCTGTCGCACGACCCACGCTGCTGAATCCATGAACGCGAAACTGCTTCGTCAGGCGATAAATGCCCAATAGCCGGCTCAACAGCACGATCGCTGTCTGCTGCGCCGTCTGACCAGCGATGTCGGGCAGTCGAAAACGAAACGTGCTCACCCTGTCCCCCAGCTTTCCGCCCGAGAACAGAATCACCTCGACCGGCCCGGTGCGCTGCGACTGAAACAAAAGAAGATGCAGCCAGAACCGCATCCAGGAGTCCCGGAAGGTACTGCTCCGATTCACCATCAGCATGTGGTCGCCATACACCCCGTGCAGCCGCTGACGAATCACCAGATTATCCAGGGTAAACTCCACCACCCGGCTCTCACCTGTCTGTCCGGCTGCCCATTCGCGCCGCGCGGTATCGGCCGCCTGAAACGAACGCACGACGCCCTGAAACTGCCAGAACCCGGGATCACGAGGCGCCGTCAGAAACAGCTGCCGCACCTGCGCGAATGCCTCGGCAATGTCCGGTTCCTGCCACTGGCTCACCCGGTCGGCACGCGCATCCAGCCAGGAGTAAATGAGCGTATCCTGCAGGTTATCGGTCTCCCACGGCACAAATTCATCATATTCGTCGTCTTCCTCGCCGATCCAGGCACCCCAGGCGCCGCTCAGCCAGGTCTTCACCGGATGACGAAGCGCCCGCACCAGCACATCGACGTCGATCACCTCAACGGGATCGCCATTCTCTCCGCGCAATGTCCGCTCAAAAACCGACAGCGGCAGAGACTTCCCGGCCAGCTGCAGCAGGCCACACTGCCAGTCTGCGGCCTCGCAAACAGCCGCCTCACCATCGTCAGAGACGGCAAATGGATTCGCCCACATCGGCTCGGGAAAACGCTGCCAGGCAACGCGATCCTGCTGCAACATGCGCATCGCGGTGCGCGCCATGGTGCCCGAATACGTGAACGGAGCCAAACCTGACCCACCCGAAAAGAGCTCAGGCGAGAAGGGCGTCATCGGATGATACATCACCCAAGACGTCTCTTTCACCCGCCATAACGCCAGCGTATCCCGCAGCTCGGCGACCGGCGGTGCCACCGCCATGGCTTCGTTGCTAATCGGATCCCGGTGACTGAAAAAAAGCAGCAGGTAGTCCTGCGCCTGCAACAACGCGTCAAAAAACACACCCCGGTCATCGTCACGGGGGGAATGATGCCCCGGATAATGGCGCGTCATGTCCCACTCGGGGCGCAGGTCGCCCCGCGGAAACGTGCCATCGTCCACGCCGAGCAGACAAATCACACGGGCGCCGACCACGCGACCCGGTGCCAGCGACGCCAGGGTGATGCCGGCACGCGCCGATGGCAGATGCGGCGCCGGTGCATCCAGCATGGTCTGGACCCACGACACCAGCGCTGCACCGTCGATACGCGCGGTGTGAGCGACCCCTTTCTGCCGCGCCGCCTCCTGCCAGCGTTCGCGCAACATGTCGATCTGCCATTTACGCGTCACATCGACGGCCACCAGCCGCTCCAGAAAACCCACTTCGGCATCGGTACCACACAGGCCGCTGACCCATTCCGGAAGCGTCCGCGGGGTTTGAAGCCACAGGTGAAGGTCGCTCAGGGTGCGACAGAGCAGGTCAAAGCGGGCATGCACATCGGCAGCGCTCCCCTCGATCTGGTCCAGCGGAACCAGGCCGCGCACCAGCTCATCGACATCCCGTAACGCCACGCCCAGCGCCATGCGGTCGAGCGCCTCGTCGAGGGCATACTCACCAAACTCGCCGGCAAGAAACTGCCGCCGATGGTGAGCGTCGAAACCCCATCGAAATCCGGCACTCTCGGTCAGGTCTTTCAGATTGCTCTGGTCACTCGCCGAAAACCGGTAGCGGAGCGCCACAGGATCAAGCCGACACAACTCTTCCAGGTCAGGCGCCGAGAATCGTCCGGTCACCATTTGCAGGGCGCGAGCCATCGCCACCGCCGGCGGACTGACATCCCGAATGCTGCGCTCTGGCTGCCGCCACGGAAGGGTCACGCTGCCGCCCCGTGAACGCACCACCGGTTCCCTGAACACGGTGCGAAACAGCGGCAACGCCTCCTCCAGAACCGGAGAAAGAATCACAATATCCGATGGTTGCAGATCAGGGCGCGCATCCAGGAGCGCCACCAGGCGGTCACGCAGCACCTCGATCTGACGCATCAGACCGTGACAACCATGCAGCTGCAGGCTGGGGCCGGCCTGCTGCCACACCAGCTCCCGGGCGTCGGGCGGCTCTCCCTCCACCACATCCAACAGCACACGCGCCGGAAAGGGCTCCTGATCATCGGCGGGAGGGCGGCGGTCAGCGATCTGCTGAACCCACTTCAGCAGCGTCAACCCATCGGCCCACGTGCGATCATCGGTGACAGGTGTCGGCCTGAACACCTCGGGAATCTCCACACCTGTAAACCACCGCGATGTGCCATCCGTGAACGATTGATATTGCAGCTGAGCCGACCACGCGAGTCGCCCGAACAGGTCATACAGAGACCGACCATCAGCCTGCTTTGGCTCACGAAGATGGCGGCTGGGGCGCTCTTCCCACACCTCCAGGCCGGGCTGAAACCAGTCCACAGGCACCGACTCCGACCATCGCTCCAGCGACCGAAGCAGCAACCGGTTGGCGAAACCCACGCCAAACACCATCACACGGGCATAGTCGCGCACCGACGTTGAACCAGACGACGGCGCCAGCACCAGACTCGCCAGGTGGGCACCACGACCCGCCCCCGCCTGCTCGGCCAGCTGATTCACACGGGTCCACAACCACCGCTGCCACTCCGGCAGCAACGGGAGCACACCGTCCAGAACGCGACTCTGATGCCCCCCCGACAGGTAAACCGCCAGCTCGGGCGCCTGATACACATACCGGTCAAACACCTGCGCCACTTCACGCGCCAGCCCCAGCGCCTTGCGGTCCAGCAGACCCGCCGAAACCGGTTCATCCGCCGCCCTGCCCAACCCCTGTCCCGCCCGTGGCAGCCCCATGTACACCCGCAAGGCGTCCAGCTCCGCCACCTGTTCATCCAGACCCTGTTGCATCGCGTTGGCCACCAGCCAGGGCAACGTATCCCGGTCCCACACGGTAAACGAACGCTTGCGACCTTCGCCTTCCCGACCGCCGCGAAACGGCTCCCAGAGCTCATTCGGAAACGCAAATCGCACATTCGCCAGAATGCCCAGCTGTTGCACGATCCGCCGCTGCAGCCATTCCAGCATCACCGGACTGCTGCAGATGACCAGCGCAGGCAAAAGCGTATCGTCCTGCTGCCACGTCGTCTGCAGCCGTGCGGCGCACACGTCCGCGAGCACCCGAAGGTCCCGATCCCGAAAAACAATCCCTTGCGGTGCTTTCACCCGTTGTTCCACCACGCTCGCCATTCGGTCCTGCCTCGTACCGGGTTGCTTCGTTCGCGAACACGGCACCTAGTGAGTGACGCCCAAAGCTGTCAACGGGCGGTCCCATCAAAATCCCGAGCCGGCACGCAGCGTGCCAGATTCAGTCGTCCACGGCGGTGGACAGGGCTTATCGCCGTCTGACGACGCTCGTTGGTCATGCGCACGCAGACCCGGGGATGCGCGCTCAGGCCCGGACGCAGGTTCACCGAAGGAACACGCGCGTTGTCTTCGCCCGCGGCCTGCGGGCCATTACCACGAGCGGTGCATGGCTCCATGAACCAATTCAGGTTTGCATCCGGACGGGATTGCCCTACAACACAGCTTCGATGTTCCGCGCTACCGCTGGGTCGAAGACATGGAAGAGCAACAGCCGAACCTGTTTCGGGCCGATGGAAGCCTGGACGAGACCTGTTTCGCTCCCGATGCACAGCAGACGTTGCGACGTTGCACCGAATGGCTGAGCGAGCTCGACCGGTCCGTCTACCTGCCTATCGATCTGATGGTCGTACTCCTCGATCGGGGCAGCGAGAGTCTTCATCGCGCAATCAGCCTGGCGACGCGTGGCGTGGACCGCGTCGAAGACCTTCGCGACCAGCTGCGAACGCTGGCACGTCGGGTCGAACGAGAGCGGCACGATACCCCGGCGTTGCGCCAGGCACAGTTCTCCCTGGGCTTTACCGGACTGTTGCAGGACGCTGCCCGATGGGCTCATGACTGCGGTCGAAAGGCCATCAGCGAAGCGGATCTCGAACGGGTGGTGCGATGGCGGGCCGAGCTGCAGGAGAGCGCGTCGATTCGCTGGGCCATCCGTCAGTTGGCGTCGCCAGAGACGGCCGTGCTCTTCGACAGTGAAGGCAGTCTGCGGACCGACGTCTTTGACCCCGACGCGTTGGCGGCACTCCGCCGCGCGGCGCGCATCAGCGCACGCGCAGGGATGCCATTTCTGGGTACACCCCACCTGATTGCAGCCTTTTGTACATCGCGCGGGTGCCTGTTTTCGGCCGCTGAGCAGTCCGGTGTGGACCCTCGAAGACTGCACGACCAGCTGCTGCGCATTGTGGGCACCCGAACCCCACCACTATCCGATTTTAGCCTCTCCCGGCGCACGCTGACCCCTCGCCTCGCGCGCATGCTGACCGCCGCGCAGGAGCTCGCCGAGCGAAACGGCAGTCGCGTCCGCGAACTCGAAATTCTGGAGGCTTTTCTGGACGACGGTGGCTCGTCTCTCGACCTCGTCCGGGCGACCGGAGTACTGACGGCGCTGCAGCAGCAGCTTCGCGAGGTTCAGGCGCAGCGACAGGCCGAGATCGACCCTACCGCCTTCGACCTCAGCCCAGCCGACGAGCCAGCGCCCTTATCGGCAACCCCCGTACTCGACCAGATCGGGCGAGACCTGTCAGCCGACGCGAAAGCCGGACTGCTAAAGCCGGTTCTGGGCCGCGAGGTAGAGCTTCAACGAACCATCAACGTGCTGCTCCGCGGCGAGCAACGAAATCCGCTGCTCACCGGTGAAGCCGGCGTCGGCAAGACCGCCATCGCCGTCGCGCTCGCGCTTCGCATTCACGAAGGCACGGTTCCTCGACGTCTGCAGGGAATGCGAGTCGTCGAAATCAACGGGGCCAGCCTCGTGGGTGGCACCTCGTATCGAGGAGAACTCGAAGCACGGATTCGCTCCCTGCTCGCCGAGGCCGAACACAACGTCATTCTGTTCATGGACGAAGCGCACGCCGTCTTTGCGCCACGAACGAACTCCGGCCAACCTGCCGAAGTGCCCAACCACTTTAAAAGTGCGCTCGCCTCGGGAAAAATCGCCGTGGTTGCAGCCACCACAGACGCTGAGTTTCATCGCTGGATTGAACAGGACCCGGCACTGCGTCGGCGATTTGAACGAATCGAAATCCCGGAATTATCGGCTCAGGTCACCCGCACCATCCTGAACGGACTCGTGGACTCCTATCAACGGGATTACGAAGCCTGCATTACAGAAGAAGCCGTTCAGGCAGCGGTCGATTACTCCGTGCAGTTCATGCCTGATCAGTCATTGCCCGATAAGGCAAAGAAGCTGCTCATGGACTCCACCATCGCGGTCGTCAGCGACCTCGCCCGCATAACCTCAGCCGATACCGTGGCAGAAAACTCCCGAAAAATCGCAGCTCCGCTCGCCATTCCGGTTGTGAAAGCCGCGGATGTCGCGAAACAGGTGGCACTGAAAACCGGTATTCCGCTTCACCGGATTACGTCCAACTGGGTTGGCGGTCTCACCGGACTGGATACTCGTCTCGCACAACACGTCCCCGGACAGGAGGCTGCCGCTACGCTCGTCGCCAGCCGACTGGTCGCCGGGCGGTTAAGCAGCGCAGGTCGCAAACGACCACAGGCCGTGTTTGTCTTTGTTGGCCCTCCCGGAAGTGGACGCACCCGGCTCGCACAAGGTCTGGCCCGCGAACTGTATGGAAGTGACAAAGCGCTGTTGCGGCTTCACATGGCCGACTTCTCAGAGCCACACTCGGTTTCCCGGCTCATCGGCTCGCCACCCGGGTACGTAGGTTATCAGGACGAAGACGCGCTGGTGTCACCTCTGCGACGTCGCCCCAGCTCCGTCGTGCTCATGCTCGACTTTGACCTCGCACACCCCAACGTCCAGGAGCGACTCATCCGGGTCTTTGATGAGGGCGAACTGGTAGATACCCGCGGCCTGAAAGCAGACGCCAGCCACGCAATTTTCGTGCTGACCATCGCCGCCGATCTGGCCGGATCCAGGGTGGGTATCGGCTTCGGGGCCAGTCAAAGTCTTGCCTCACCCGACGCCCGGGACGGGTTGAGACGCCTGCGACCCGAACTGTTTGAACGCCTCAAGGGATATACCTGGGAATACATTCCCTTCGCGGGTCCTGACGATGGCCCGCTGGTGCGTGTGCTGCTGATGGAAAAAATTCAGACGCTGCAGAGATCTCTGGTCAACGATTATGGCATTGAGCTCCGAATCGCGACGGAGATGAAAGACGAGCTCATACAGCAGGCTGGCACCCTGCGAGACATTCGCGACCTGGAGCGACTGTTTCAGCAGCTGGTCATCGAACCCGTCAGTGCAAAGCTGTTACGCGGAGTTCATGGCGCTGTCATCGTGCTCACCTACGGAGAAGGTGTAATCGAGCCCGACCTCTCCGTGCTGGAGTCTGTTAACCCTTCCCTGGCGTCGTTGCACGTCGTGCCAGAACGCAGGTCTGAGACCGGAGATTTCACCGTTGCAGAACCCGTCCCCGACATCCCCTGAAACACGCTAGATCGCCGAGCGCTCGACAATCGGCGCGGAAGACCGCTCATGCACACCATCGTACTGGATGCGTCGGGGGACGACGAGGACTGGACCGCCCTGCGAGCTGCCGCTGCAGCAAGCATTGAACTGGACGTTGATCTTCTGGTCATCGCAGACCAACCCGCTGCGTGGAGGGTGCTGCGTTCGCTGCCATTTGATGCCGAACGCCTCCGTATTCTGGATATTCGCGAGGATGTGCTCACCAGCGCACCCTCAAACAACGGCACACAAAATCCGACATTACCCGGTATTCCGTCACGCCATGAGTTATCGGTCGCCACCGGGTTACACCATCTCGCCGCGCACCCGGGCTCGACCTTCATCTCGACACAGGACTACGCGGCGCTCGTACGACTCGCCCCGCATTTTCTGTCGTATTTGCCCACCATCAAACAGCCGGCACTCGCCGCGGTGTATCCAACGCTGAGGCGACACGGCACCCGGCGTGACCCATTTGCGCTGCTGCTCGATGTGGGCGCAACAGCACGCTGCTCCGATGGCGACCTGCTCCGATTTGCCTCCATGGGCTCGGTTTATGCCAGCCTCATTACCGGAAACGAACGCCCGACCATCGGATTACTCGCAAATGCGACTCACCCGGACCGGTGGCCCAAACGATTGCGCCGGGCTCACCGCTGGCTCACCGAAGCCCCGCTTCCCTTTGACTATCTCGGACCCATGCGCGCCGATCGGGTGACGCTCGGAGAAGCCGACGTGATCGTCACCGACGGCTTCACAGGCGATATCCTGTTACGCACGCTCGAAGGTGTCGCGGATACGGCCGAACGACTACTCACCGAAGCGCGCGAACGATTTCGTTTCCGCGTCGGATTTTCTTTGCTCGGCTCCGGCATAGAGCGCCTGCGAGAGTTAACTGACTGGCAAAATTATGGAGGTGCTCCACTCCTCGGATTTGATCGCACGCTGATTGTGACGCACCAGCGATCCACGCGCCGAGCCATTTTCAACAGCATTCGTCTGGCCCGAAAACTGCACCGCCTGAACCTGCAGTCCCATATGTTACAGGCGCTGGAGCACCTGGCAGTGACACGCCCGTCCGATCTCTGAATATCCTGCAGAATAAGGACCTTCACATGGCGATCATGCACAAAAAGCAACGCCCCGAACCGGCCTCAGAAACGACACCACTACCCACGCGATTGCACCATTTTCGTTGGGACCTCGACAAAACCTACATTCGCACCGATTTCGACACCACACGCGAGCTGGTTCGCACGTGGCTTCAACCTGCCGAAGAGAAACGTGGCATCCCGGGGGCGCGCGCACTGCTGAGAGAGCTGCTTCGACAGGACCCAGAGCAGGCCGATGTGCGGAAAGTAACCTTTATTTCTGGCTCGCCCCGACAAATGCGCAACGTGCTGATGCGAAAACTCGATCTGGACGGAATTCGGCCCGACCAGTTCATTCTGAAACCCAACCTCTCCAATTTATTACTGTTCCGTTTCAAGGCGATCCGAAGTCAGATCGGCTACAAGGTGGAGGCGTTATTGCAGAGTCGCCTGTTTGGAGAGCAGGTCGATGAAACCCTGTTCGGAGATGATGCCGAGCAGGATGCCCTCGTGTATTGCCTTTACGCAGACCTCATCGCAGGGCGGATTCCACCTTCACAGCTGGAATATATTCTGTACGCAACGGACGTCGACCCACGAGAGGCCGAACGTATTCTGCGGCTGGCCGCGCACCTCGACCCCACGCAGTCTTCACGCGTGCGGCGCATTTTTATCCATATGGAGCGCCGCTCACCCATGTCTCGTTTTGATGCGTTCGGAACACGCGTCAGTCCGGTGTACAACTGGTTTCAGGCGGCACTCCTGCTGCATGCGGACGGACTGCTGGACCACGAAGCGCTGACCCGCGTGGTACTGGACATGCAGCAAGAACGGTACACCGCCTCGCGGCTCACCAACTCAGCTCGCGATCTGATTCATCGCGCGCTGTTGACGCACGCTCAGGTCGCTACGTCGGCCGCCGCTATAATGTCCGCAACTGCGGGGCTGGACGAGCTGAACGGCGCGTTCGCCGAACAGGTCGCACAGGGCCTGCAAACCCTGCAGCAGACCGAGGTGCTGGCACCCGCAGAACCTCAGCCCATGGATTACGTGCGCGCTTGCCGCGAGCTGCGCAAATACCGGCGCGAAAAGCTCTCGTTTCCCCGGCTGCAGCTGCTGGAGTGAACGAGGCGCAGGAGCCGCACTGACCCACATCACCATACGCGCAATTCCCGACACAGGCGAAGGCGTTGAACCCGGCAGCTCAGAATAACGGCGAGCGTGTCTCGAGCAACGCCCTGCAAAACCCTCTGTTACTCCACAATGACCAGCAGAGAGGCCGAGTCGAGCACCGATCCGACGTCCGACACGAAGTCGAAGTAGACCGGATACAGGCCCGGCTCGGGAGCGCTGCCTGAGTTGATCGTGACCGACAGCGAGTACGACACGCCGTTGCGGCTGTTGGTGATATCGGTGCCCGCCACAGCCGGGGCACCACCGCACGCGTCAGCGCGGGCGGCGGCAGACTCGATCGACCAGGCACTCACAAGGGTCGACGTATCGAAGCCGGACAATGCAAAGACGTTCTCGTCGCGCTGGACCACGACGTTGCCATTGTACGACAGACCGATGGTCGCGACGGTGGCCATTCGCGACAGCGCCGAGGAGATGTTCGTAGCCGCCACTGGGCTCCCGACATCGAAGACCAGAGGACAATTTCCGCCTCCGTCAGCACTACGACCAGCACCCGCAGCGCCCGAACAACACTGGGTTGTGGTGCAACCGGCAGGGCGGGCAGTGCCAGTCCCAAAGGCACAGGTAGGCACCAGCGCGCTCGTGTTCGAGGCGATATTCAGAAGGGACGTTCGGACGGTCGAAGAATCGGTCAGGTTGCTGGTATTCAGAGCCGCCACGCGAATATCGCGGCTGCTCAACTCGGTGACGGCGGTGACGGTCGTTGCGCCATAGGGATAGCTCTCTGCATTGAACGACTGCGTGGTGGCGTCGGTCACGTGCACCACCAGTCGCGCGGCGTCGGTGCGGAGGCCAGCGCCACCAACAGTGCCGTCTGCCACACCCCGCACCAGATTCAGGGCCGAGTTGAACGCGGGGACCGTGCTACCTGCACAGGCCGTGCGACCGGCGCCGGTGGCGATCTGGTACAGCGACTCCACGCCGGTCTCGGGCAGGTCACCTCCGTTGCCGATGGAGAGCTCATCGAGCGCAGCGTAGGCGGTGGTGAAGAGCGACGTGGCGCGCTGTCGCAGACGGAAGGAATAGTCGGTGCCCACCACGCCAAAGCCGGTGCCACACGGGAAGTCGCGGAAATCACTGACTGCTACCCGAACATCGCCAATGACCGACTGCAGTGCAGGAAGGAAGGAGTCCCGGGCTGCATCCGGCAGGGCGTTGACGACCGACCCCATGGAGCCGGTGGTATCGACGTTGAAGACAACATCGGCACGCTCCACCTCGAACTGCCACGTGAATCGGGTCGTCCTCGCGCTGCCTGCGCCCACATCAATGACCTCGTCGACAATATCGGTCGGGTCGTTTGCCGCCTCGCACGCATCTGACCCAACCAGAATTTCCACCCGATCGGAATAACCGTCCCCGTCCGAGTCGGCGTTGTCGCGGTCGGTAGAAGCCGGACAACCCAGCTCGTCTCCATCCTCCAGACCGTCGTTGTCCGAGTCGGCGTCGTCGCACGCGAGCCTCCCGTCACCGTCCAGATCCGTACCAGGTTCTTCACAGTCGGGCACGCCGTCGAAGTCGGTATCAGGGTAGTCAACGCCAGCGGCAACAATCTCCTCACATGTCCGCGGATCGCAGACACTCTCCACGCAGTCGCCAGCGATGCAGCGCTCGCCGTCCGGACAGGCGACGAAGGTCTGGGTGGCACCGCGACCGTCGCAGACTGCCTGCGAAAGACGATCCGGCGAACAGCTCACAGCGTCGGGTTCGCACACGCGCTCGCCGCACTCCGACACGCCGCCCACGGTCACGCACAGCTGGTCCCCGGCCGCGCAGCTCGTCTCGGTGCGCGACGTACCGTCCGAACCGCACGTGAGCAGGGTATCGCCAGCACACGACGTCGAACCCGCATCGCAGCGAGCCGGGATACAGGCGCCCGAGCGACAGATCTCTTCGGGGTCACACACCACAGGCGCCGAAAAACCGGTCTCATCGTCCAGACAGACCTGCACGCTGTTGCCGACGCAGCGAGCCGAGCCGGCGACACAGGCGCGCGGCACACAGCTGTTGTCATCGCCGCAGCGACACCCGAATCGGGCGCTGATGCATTCCTCCTGTTCCGCACAAATCACCGTTGTCTGCTCTGCGCCAAGGCTATCACACGTCTGAATCACGCCATTTTCGCAGGTGACAGAGTCAGGTTCGCACAGCAGCGTAATACAGATACCTGCTTCGCAGTACTGGTCGCTGCGGCAGGGCAGCTCGGTTCGCGTCGCACCGTCCGCTTCGCAGATGAATGCGGTCGCGTCATCGACGCAGCCAATTTCGTTTGGCGTACAGGGAATGGGCTCGCACTCCGCGCTGGTACCGGCCCCCGTACAGACCGCGAGCGCACCACAGTCGATCTCCTCGAAAGCCGTGCCATCCTCAATGCAGCGCAACAACGTGTTGCCTTCGCAGCTCTCCTCGCCCGCCACGCAGATGATGCTGTCAATCGGTATGCAACGCCCCGCACGACAGGTGTTACCGCCCGTACAGTCCTCGTCCGCAACGCACTCGGCTTCCACGCACTCCCCGGTGCTCGTATCACAACGCTCACCATCGGCGCACGGCGCACCCAGCGTACACTGAGGTACACACTCGTTGGCGATGCACGACTCCGTCGACGCGCAATCGATCGGCCCCAGACAGTCGACACAGCTGTTCGTTGCGGGGTCACACACCGACAAGGGACCGGTGCAAGGATTCAGCGCGTCGCACGCCGGTCGACACTCGCCCGCCGAGCACGTTTCGCCACCCTGACACTGTGAGTCGTCGATGCACGGTGTCAGACCGCCATCAAAGCCTGTGTCACCCACCACGATGACGTCGGGCTCAGACGTCCCCTCGGCTCCCGGGTCTGCACCGCACGCAGACAGGCCTGTGAGGGCGCACACGACAATAACAGGCAGGACGACACGATCAGACAGACGACGCATAACTCTCCAGTGACGACGAACGCCGATGCCAGGGCATACAACCATGCAGCATCAGCATCTCAGGCGACGTGCAGCCGCATTCTAATCCAGACCGAAAGCGTAGGTGCCGCACAATGGCACACGAGCATTTGTTCCCCATATTCGATCGGCTCGCTGGTTTCAAATACCGCCCCAAGGAATCGATTGTCCGACGGCTCGGCTCGTGCCGCCCGCTCATCCTCCGATCTCAACGCCCGGGTCGCCGCTCACTCAATACACAACGCTGTAAGCCACATCGGCCCAGAACTCGCCCGTTTCAAACAGCAGGTCGGCCGCGCCAGAGCTCTCACGAACAGCGTCGATGGTAGATTCCACAACGGTCGTGTCTCCGCCGGTCACCATGGCATGGGCCGTCAGGCCTATCAGCTCGTAACCCACGCTGATTCCTGCCGACGGCTCCCAACCCGGGGCCGCAAGCCCCACTGCGCTGTCAGCAGCCAGCGCGACACCGACCGGCACTGCGCCAATCGAAGCCGCCGACCCAATGACCGAAAGAAACTGATCGCCGATTCCTGAAACCACCTGGGTGGTCGTGGTATGGCCCTCCACGCCGGAACGATTGTCGAACGTCTCGCCAAAGCCGATCGCGACCCCCACGAACCCCAACGCGCCTCCCACATAGTCATCCCCGTGTTCAATCCCCATCTGCGCGATGGTGGCCAGTGGAGTCGCAATCGACCATCCTTTGGACGCCTCGTTGTCCGCTTGCCACTCCTCAAACCCAAGAAAATCAATCGACATCGTCAGGCGATAGCCGGCGTACGCATACAGATTCGAGTCCTGACCGCTGTCATCGGCCGCAAATAGTGGCTTCAGATCCGGACTCAACCAGCGAGCCAACGATGGGTCATAAAACCGGGCGCCAAAATCGATATACCCCGTCGCGATGTCGCTCGGCTGGCCATGAAACGTGTACCGGTACAGGCCGTTCAACTCGCCCTGCACGCGAGACGCCGTGCGTACTCCGCAGGGTGTCGCCACCTCTCGCGCAACCTCCGCGCCCCTGATATCGGTCACCAGAAATACCGAACCCAACGAGTTCGCGTGCATCCAGAGCATTGCACCCACGGCATCGGGCAACGGCGTTACCGCATCCACCTCTTCTGTCCTATCGGCAACAACGGCTCTGTCACAAGCCGGCAGCAGGGGGCCCACCACCAGCGATACCGAAATCAGCCACACCAGCCCGGCGCGTCGTGAGCGACGCCTCATGCTCAATAGCACCATCACCGAAATACCCGTGGGCACACCCCACCAAATCGGCACACGAAACACAGAACCCCGCTCCACTTCGGGTATTTCCCAGTCCCGCACAGAAACGCCCGCATCGACACGTGACGCCACCTCGTACCCCGCCTGCTCCAGGGTCGACACGCCGGGATCACCCGCATACTCCGCGCGAGCCACCGCGCTGCCCTGCAGGTGAAAGGTCCGGAACCAGCGAACGTTGTCACCGGCGCGAAGCAGCTCCGCCTGTTCACCCAGAAACCACATTTGCTCGGTCGTTCGCCCAGACACATCGCGTCGCGTTCTGGAAATTCGCCGAACACCAATATCCCATGTGTTCTCTTCGCTCGTTCCGTCGGCATGAACCACGCGACTCAGGCGCCCGGCGGGCGTCCACTCCAGCCGACGCGTACCCTCCGGCGTCGTCTCCGCAATCTGTCTTCCCACCGCGTCCCACTCCCAGCGACGACGCCCATCGGTATCTGGACGCTGCAACGTCTGGCCGCCACTCTGACCATAGGTGATCCCGGAAAGATCCAGCGCATCGATCGTCGATGTCGGGACGGCGCCAGGATCGCGAAGACGCCGACCCCCCAGGCTTCCCCCGGCAGTCCACTCGTACGTCAGCGTACCAAATGAACCCACAACCTCCACAGGGCGCCGAGCCGAATCGTACGCATAACGGGCGGTCAGACTCATGCCAGCGGTCAGCCCGGGCGTCTGATCAACGGTCTCCGAGATCAGAGCGCTCGCATCCCAGCGATGCCGAAGGTCCGACAGGATCGTCCCGTCGCCTCCGCTCAACACCTGCCGCGAAACCTGACGGCGAGTGTCCCATTCCAACTGCTCCACCACACCGTTCCCCAGAATCCGCTCCCGCAGAAGTCCACGACCGTCGTACGACGTCGATTCCACAATACCCGTCAGTCCAACCGCGCGGCCAAATCCATCCCAGCCGGTATTCACAGTCCAACGGGTCGCGTCGGTGTGCGAAACCTCCCGACCGGCAGCGTCGTATTGCCTTTGCTCACGATAGAAACGCCCCTCTACCTCACGCACCTCAACATACGGTTGACCCTGCGCCGACCAGCGTCGCCATGTACGCATGCCACCCTCGTCACTCCTCGTCAGACGACCCCGCGAAGCACCCGAGTCAAACCCGTCAGCACCGGTGTCATATTGATATCGGGCCAGCTCGCTCACGGTGCCATCGGCGAGCGCCGTCTCGCCTCGCACAACACGCCCTGCAGCGTCATATTCATAATGAAGCTGTTCGCCTGCCTCATTCTCCTCCGTCAGAAGCAAACCCGCATCATCATAATACCAGCGCGTGGTCCCCGTATTCGGGTCCTGCGTAAACGCGCGGCGACCCAGAGAGTCAAATCCCGTAACGCGACGCGTACCGTCGGCCAGTAGAATCTCGGTCAGCTGGTCCAGCGAATTCCGTCGATATCTCTCCTCGTCTATCGCGACCTCGCCATTGGAATCCACACGGACCATGCGCCGCAAACGCACGCGATCCAGCCCATCCACCCAGATAATCTCGGGAGTATCCGCACGAAGCGCATCCGGGGAATCATCCAGCTCGTCCAGCTTGATCATACCACCCGCGCGCGGAATGATCTCGGTCCGACCTCCATCCGGAAAAACACGCACCACCTCACGCGCCGCTTCGTCGTACCCCATCTCGGTGTACCGAACCGACGCATCGGGTTGTGGGACCTCGTCGCGCTCCGACCACTCGAACGGCTCGTACGCACGCACCACCACACCGGTAACACCAAAATCCGAATACGATCCCATCAACCACCCACCAGAACCCGCCGCCACGCCCTCTGCAAACGTTCGACCCAGGCCATCGGCCCATTGCCTGCGAAACTGCCGCTCGCCTGTGCGGGCATCCAGCAACGTTCCTGTTTCAAGCCACGACCCTTCGCTACCGTATACCCATTCCCAGACGATGCTGGGCAGGGCGGCGGTATCCCCTGGGTTGATCTGTGCAATTCGACGCCCCAGATCATCGTACTGCAGCGTCGTCGTGGACCCTGAAAAATCCGTCACCGAAGACACCACCCCCAGAGGACGATTCCATCGCATCGTAGCCTCAAGCGCATCGACTGACGCCCGATCTGCTCGTTCGCCGCTCCGCAACAGAACCCGCTCTGCCACCAGAAACGCGTCATCTTCCCAGTCAAACTCGCGGCGATGACCCAGCGCATCCAGCTCGACAATCCGATTTCCACGAGCGCCAAACTGCCGACGTACCAACGGAATCCACCGATCTTCGGTATCCAGCCAACGTTCGTGCACCGTCTGCCGTCCGCGGGTAATCTGCCCTTCGGCCAACCCCCTGAAGGGTTCGCCATCATACAGAAACCGCTCCTGCGCCAGAATCTCGGTACAATCTGCATCCAGTCGCTGAATGCGAGCCGGCAAACCAATGCGCCAATTTTGCGTATCCACAATCGGATACGTGCGCGTACAGCGCTCATCGCCCTCGTAATTAACGCCGCTTGAAAACACCGCCCCCAGCTCCTGCGTCAGAATTTCGTTCGCATAATCATCAAAGGCGCGCAGCACGCGCCGATATTGAACGCTCTCGCCCGCATCGGGGCTCCGACTGCCGTCCGAGTTAACCGGCAGCACACCTCCCGGTTCCGCGGCCATCAACAAACCTTCCGCATGCACCTGCAGCTCACCCGCCATCACCTGCAACCGGCGACCATCGGGTAACAGGCGAATCTCAGGATCATACAGTGTCTGTCGAATCAGCTGGCGTTCCTCGCCCAGCACCGACCGACTGCGCACGACGCCCGCAAGGATTTCGGCATCCGAAATGGCAAAGGGTTCTGATTCAACACCCACCAGGCCTTCATATCCCGATGATTCCAACCCGACACCGGTGAAGAACACATACTCATGCTGAACAGAAGGCGCATTCAGTTGCTTGTTACCCACCCGGGTTTCGCGCGCCCAGCCCATGCTCGCGAAACGACCACGCCGGCTGTCCCAGACAGGATTTCCATACCGATAGAAGGTCTCAATTTCTGTGTTTTCACCGATTCGCTCGCTCTGCCCGGCCAGAAGTGTCATCGGAAAAGGCACCGTCGAGCGCCACACAAGCCCATCGCGCTCCGAAAGTTCCCGCATCATGAGCTGATTACTCCAGCTAAACTCCCGTATGCCGCCCATGCCATTGTCCCATAACACCAGCAGCGCCTCCGACGTGCCCACCTCACTGCGAACATAGCGCCAGCCCGAATCGCTACTGCGCACCAGAAAATCCATCCTGCCGTCGGCGTTGATATCCGACAGCGACAGATCGCCCCGCACGGCGTCGAGGGTAAATCGTTCCATGTTCCCCGAAAAATAACGGGCCGGGTCACGCTCCACCCAGGTCAGCGTACCGCCCTGCACACTCACCAGATCCACACGCCCATCTCCGCTGATATCCTGCACGAGAAGGGAATCCGGATTGGTATTATCCACAAATTCCTGAGGAACCAGGACGGTTTCGGCCGCTGCAAATCGCCCCGTCGATACCGCCCGATGGAACTGCAGATTCCATGCGCCGGTAATGCCTGAAACACGCAACAGGTCGTCTCGACCATCACCGTCATAGTCCACCAGAAACACACCCCCGTCACCGACCGAAATGGACGCCAGCCCCTCTACCCCGCTGCCTGATTCCGGATACAGGTTATCACTCCACTGCAACGGCGCGTCGTAGTCCGGTTCACCAGACCCAAGCCTCGGCACCCTCGACAACGTCACGCGAATCCGACCACCCACACTGGTCAGCACATCTGCCCGACGGTCACCATTCAGATCGGTCAGGTGCAGGGCGCCGGTGTCCCAGGCAAGATCGTTCGCAAACGCGATGCTCCCGCGATACGCAAAGATCGCCTCCTCTCGCGATACGTTGCGGTACCACGCAACGTCAGAACCCCGACGAACCACCACATCACGCAACCCGTCGCCGTCCAGATCGGCCACCCGCCACTGCGCTTCCGCGGGCAGAGAGTCCAGACCCACCACCGTTGCCGGCGAATCCCAACCCTCTCCATTGCGGCTGTTTCGCCAGACCCACTCCGTACTACGCGCCTCCAGAATATCAGGAAGCGCGTCGCCATTCAGGTCCACCAGCGACGAACGACCCGCATCAAGGTCGCCCGGACCCTCCTCGAACAACGTTTCATCAACATACCGCGCCGGCTCTTCCGCATACGCAAATCGTTGTGCGGGCAGGGTTGAGCCGTCCCCTCCCTGCGTCTCGAACTGCCCAAGCAACAGACCCGCTGATGGCGACAGCTCGTAGCTGAAACGCCATGAACGCAGCGCAAGCGCGGATTCATCGCGGGCCGAGAATTGAATAGAGCTGACGTGACGTTCCTGAGCGACAGCAAACCCCCACCGGGAATCGTACACGACGTCCTCGCGCGGCTGCCAAACGAAGTCCAGCTGTCGCGGTGCGCCCGTATGCAACGCCCAGGCGATCTGCTCCAGCTCGGGCATGCCACTGTCGTTGCGCCAACGCCAGAGCATGGTTCGGCCTTCCACATCCTCGACGCTGTTCAGGTACCAGCACGCCGTAGCTGCAAATGGGGCTTCGGCCTGCGCCGAAATGCGGGCGGTCACCTCGGTGCCAAAACGATGCACCGAGCCGTCCGGACCCGTCACGAGCCAACCATCACCCGAGTCCGGACGCGCACGAAACAGGCCGCCAGTCTCCCAGCGAAGCATCCAGTCACCGCTTTCGGTTGGTGACAGAGCGCCGCCGCCGGGCACATCCAGCAGTTCGAACGTGTCGCCGCTCTCACCCACTGCGCCATATGCAGGCGTGCCCGTTTCCAGTGACCGACAAATGCGCGGCTGTGGAAGCGACCACCCCAACCCAAAAGGTCCCTGTCCCGAGGTCGAATCATAACGCAACATCAGCTCAGGCGAAGGACCACCGACACCATCCGGCACCTGCACCGGCAAACTCACCGTCAACGCACCGGTCGCCAGCGATGCCTCGGCCGACGACTCCACCCCACGCGCCCCTGCTGGTCCCTCGGGCAACACCACACTCTCGGCGGTAGCCTCGAAACGTAAGGAATCCGCAAACGCAGGGCCCCCCAGCGTAACAATTGCGCCCCCCAGGGCAAAGGCTACCGCTCGCGTCGAGCGCCCTGCATGCGCGATGCGAAGCGCAAGCGACTGCGCGATGTTCGTACGTTCCCCACAGTGGTTGCTCATCTGGTCCCTCCGACGTCGTTGTGTGGCTCCCTGTGTGGATGTCGTCGTGTGCGAAGGATCGGCGCACAAAAATCGACACAGACGATGTCGATTTTTTCAACCCCCTCGCAAGCTACTGATTTAACTAATCTTGTAGGGCGCTGCCCGAGACGAGTTCGCGTGCTGTATCGGCGTCGATCACCCGCCAGACGACCCCTTTGGGCACGATCCGTCGCTGAATGCTGATGGTCGATGGCAGCAACACGGGGCGACGAAACTCGACCTGCCACGTGGCCGGACAGCCGGGAAGCAGCCCATCCATCGAGCCCAATGCGCGGCCGAACGTCCACATGCCATGGACAATGGCCCTGGGGAAACCGAACAGTCGCGCCGTCGGCGCCGATACGTGGATGGGATTCCAGTCACCGCTGAGCGCTGCGAAATGCCCACCCAGGTCTGGTTTCAACGGCACCGTCTCGCCGGTATCCCACGAGACCGCGGAAGCGCTCTCGTCCGACTCGCCAACAGGGGGCGAAGGGCGCTGCTGCTTCGGCTGGCTTCGCGTCAATGACAGAACCGTCGTGGTCGACTCCCAGACCAGCTCGCCACGGAAGCTCGCGAACGAGTGAAGATCGAACTCGTAGCCTCGCGCAACAGGACGCGCCTCGTGCACGCGCGCAACCAGATCCAGCGGGAGATTCTCGAGGCAAGGCCGATGCATTCGAATGCGATTCCGCACATGAACCAGCCCCATCGCGGCAAACGGAAACTCGCGATGACACACCAGCGCTGCATGCAGTGGCCCCGCAAGCAGCTGCGGATAACTCACCGGCAACAGCGACGAAGCCTGCATGCCACACAGCTGACGATAGCGGGCCACCTCGCTCGAACGCGGTGTCACGTCATGCACCTGCGCACTCATCTCGGGCATGTCATCGGCAGCACGCCGTCTGGGCAGCAAGGACTGCGCATAGAGCGGCATCATGACGGGAAGCTTCTGAAACGACAGGTGAATTTCCTTTCGGTGTGCCATATCAGACTCCCGCCGGCAGCCACTGCATTCTGACGTGCGGCCCCGCGTGCGGGATATCAAACGGGTCAGACTCCACCGTCCAGCCCAGCCGCGCATAGAAACCCTGTGCCGACGTTCGAGCGTTGCACCAGAAGATTCGCTCGGGCGCCACAGCCAGCACATCAGCGGTCGCGAACTGCACCAGCTGTCGACCCGTACCGCCGCCCTGCCGATCCGCTTCGGTCGCCATGCCCCGCAACTGCCAGGCGGGACGCCCCTGCCAGACCGACTCCAGGAGCGTCAGACAGCACACCAGTCGCTCCCCGTCAAAAGCACCGTAATGACGGGTTGACTCATCGAGGTCATGGTCAAAGCGAGCCGCTTCGAAGGGCAAACCAACGCGCAACAGACGATGACGCAGGTCAAGAATCTGGTCGACCTCGACCCGGCAACAACGACAGTCATGCATCATGGAGCAGCACCGGCAGGTGAGTGAAAACAGAACACAGGAGCAGAGTGTTCGAGAGATGTCGTTTACAAAGGCAACATCAACAGGGTCGCGACGGCCAGAATCAACGCGGCCAATATCAGCGCTGCTCCCACAATCAACGCCAGAGGCACCGTCGCCTGAGCTCCCGACCTCGGCGCAGCTGCTGCCGATGGAGCAGACGCCGCCGACTTTCGGGCAGCCAGCGTCAGTCGGTGCGCAGCTTCAAGGTCCGCAAGCAGCGCCACCTTCGCGGCAGTGCGGTCACCTGCGGGGTTGCCGCACGCAGGGCAGAGACCCTCATGATGAGCGTTCGGGAGCAGGGCTCCGCATCGTTGGCAGTTCTGATTCAAAGGCAATCCGACGCTCACCGGACAAAGGATGGGCCGAGCCTGTTCGGACACTCGAACAACGCCACCAAACCCGTTATCACACGGGTGCGCCTCAGACCGCCGTCAGAATGGGTCGCCGAGCCGGCAGTGAAGGCGGAGCAAACGGACCCTCCACGGCACAGCCGCACCCAAAGGAAGGATCAAAGAAACACAGTCCACCGCCGAAACCGGCGTTGTACTGGTCGCAGCAGTCGACGTCGTTGTCCCGGGTGCACTCCATGGGGCACTGTTCGTCGCGCTCCGCCCGGCAGGTGACAGGCACGCCGGTATCGCCATCGACGTCCAGGCCGACCATGACATCGGTCGACACGTCGTCGAATGCATCGGACAGCGGGTCATCGACGAGGTCTGCGGTGGAGACGTCCTCTGCAGCAACGTCGGCCGTGTCGGCGACCAGTACGTCGTCCACGGTGGACGAGTCCAGCCCGGATAGGTCAGCGTCCGGGGTATCCGACTCCGAAGTGGAATCGCCTTCGGCGTCGGGCAGGGTGACAGCATCGTCGGGCACGGCGGCTTCATCCGAAGCCGAGTCCTGCTGCACGGCAACATCGTCGTCGGAATCAACACTCACCGTGTCCACGGTGACGTCGGTTGCAGAGTCGGTCGCCGAATCAACATCCGTCTCGGGCAACGAACCCGACTCAGAGCTGCAGCCTGTCAGAGCGACCGTACCCACCGTCACAGCCAGTGCAGCGCGCAGCGCTCGCAAACGCAACGAACGTTCCGTAAACATCACAACACCATCTTCGTAAAAGGCAGACCCATGCCGCTGCGATAGCCGCACCCACGCGCAGAATCAAGCATTGATTCCGTCCGAACGGTCGCAATTATTCAATCAGGCCGGTAGCTTCCGACACACCACCGCCCTGCCCGGC
>JAGWVZ010000323.1 GCA_018970625.1 Myxococcales bacterium
GACTCCATGGGCCGCGCCGCCCTGACGGTGATCGGTCGCGACCCTGCCGACAATCCGCGACGCGACGCGATTACTGCCGGCTTCTTCGTGGACGCATCCGGTACCGACGTGTACCGCCGCCCTGATCTGGCCGGTGCCGGCATTCGCAACAACGACGACTGGCGCCAGAACCCGACCGAAGAACGTGGCCTGAAGGTGCACGGCGCAGGTGTCGACGGCGAAGGCGGATTTCCATTCGGCTGGTGAGGTTGACCTACCGCTCCGCCGCCACTCCATACTCCAGCGTCAACAGGCCTTCGGCGGTCACCACCTGCGGCATGGCGTCAGAGGTAGAGTCGGCGATGGAGTGCAAACAAATGGCGCCTGGCACAGATACGGTGTCGCGCAAAGCCAGCGGTTTGGTCTGCCATGCCGACAGGGTGCCGTCTTCGGTGAGTGTCCACGCAGACTCGCCGTCGGCGCTGACGATAAGGGAGGTGACGGTGCCCGACACCGGTGCGCGCGACACCAGCTCCTGCATGGCTTCGCCCTGCAGATTGGCCTGAATCAGGCTGGATTCGCCGGCCGACCAGGCAAACATGGATTCGCCGTGGAAACGAAGCAGGGTCGGAATCGCGGGCATTTCAATGGTTTGCGCGGCCGCATCGGGCTCTGCCTGTAAAATCGCCGCCTGCGTACCGGTCGCCGGTAGCGCCAGCAATCGCCCGTCCGGCAGGCGGTGCAGGGCGGTGGGACGAAACGGCACCGCGGCCGAACCCTTCAGCTGAATCTGGTCGGGCTGTACCTCGTAGAAGTCCAGGCGCCGCTCGCGAAAACTCGCGACCACCACCACTCGGCCTGGCAACACCACAGCATCGGCCGGCGACAACGCCAGGTCGATCGCCGGCAGTGACCCCTGGTCGCGCAAAGCCTGCTCAGCCGGAGCATCGAACAGCACACGCAGCTGCGCGGCCGTCTCGGAGCGCACGACGCCCGCGACCGCGCCGTCACCCAGAACGACCGCATCCACCAGCTCGCCGCTAAGCATATCGTCATAGGCGGTCGCCGCGCCCTCGCCCATGCGCACCAGGGTAACGGCGTTGCCTACCTCGGGCCTCACCAGCACATGTTGATCATCGAGCACCATAAGCCGATGCACCGCAAACGCAGAGGGCCGCGCGAGCATGGGCTCGGATGACTCGCCATAGACCAGCACCTGAAGGCGGTCGGCCGAGCGGCACACCAGATGACCGCCGGCGCTCACACAATCACTGACTGCCTGCATAAACCGCAGCCCGACAGCGGTCTGCAGCGTGGGCGCCGGCGCCACAGCCGAGCCGTCGAGCGCTGTCGAGACATCGCCTTCAGATGCTGCGGCAGCCGAACCCTGCGCCGGCTGTGAAGGCTCGCCACCACATGGCGCACACGCGGTGGCCATTGATAACGTGAGTGAGATCAACGTGTTGCGCACAACAGCTGCTCGCCCCAACGTCAAAGGATGGTGCCGATTTGCAGGATCACCCGAGCGCTGCAACGGGAGAACCTGAATAAGGGAAGCCACGTTTGCCTTCATGGGGCACCTGCATCGGTGGCGCGCGGAACCGGGGGTTCCGCAGACTCGGTGTTCCCGACATCGTCCGGCGCAACACCCGGAGTGTTGGGGTCCTCTTCGGTATCGGTGTCCGCAAGTGCCTCGGGTGGAATCAGGAACTGCAGAAACCCGGCGACGAAGTTCTGGATATCGCGCAACAGAAAGAAGGGATTCACCAGCGGAACGGTGGCGCGCCATCCATGAACGCTAAACGGTAATGTCATCCAGAAGGGGCCACGACGCATACGCTCCCAGCGGACGGTTTCGCGATTGATCAGTCCGCGTGGTACCACCCAGGCGCGCGAGCCACGCCCAAACAGGAACGCGTTGTCGGTGAGTGCGACGTAGGCGCGTACAGTAAAAATAGCGACATGTGCCAGCTGCCATCCGAAGAGAACCCCCAAAACTGTCGGAATGAGGACGGCGAGCTGCTCTGAGGTGTGATCCAGACCAAACTCGTACCACTGCGCAATCGCGCCCCAGAAGCACGACACCATAAATCCAAACAACAACCACATGGCGATGGTATTTGGCCGATACCGAAAGGTCTGCACGCCGGTCTGACCGCGTAGCCAGGTAACAATCTCATCGCCCTGCAGAAATGTAACTGCGGTCTGGTCAGTCATCGGTCCATGTACCCTGAGCAATGTGCCAACGCTGGGCATCGTGGTGCAAACGAATGAACGCCGGGTCGGTTGTGGTAATGAATACCTGCCCTTCGAATTCAGCCAGAAATTCAAATAGACGGTGGTTTCGTGCCGGGTCGAGCTCACTCGACACATCATCGAGCAGCAGAATGGGGCTGTGTCCCAGCTGTTCGGTCGCCAGCCTGATTTCTGTGATTTTCAGAGCGAGCACAAAGGCCCGGTGTTGACCCTGTGAACCCCAGGTACGAATGGGTTGCCCGTTCAGGACACCCAGAAAATCGTCGCGGTGTGGACCCACCGTGGTGTGCCCGCGCGCACAGTCATGTCGAAAACTTTGCTCCAGCGCACTGTGAAATCGCCCGGCCAGCGAGGCTTCGTCACCTGGAATTTCGTTGTCGATGGTACATTCGTACTGCAACGAGGCGTCCATGGCAGCGTCGAAAATCTGGCCGAAGGTGTGGGCAAATGGCGCTCTGATGCGTTCCAGAAATTGTCGGCGACGAACAATCAGGGCACAGCCCAGCCGAACCACCTGCTCATTCCATGCGTTTATGAGGCCCTGATTGGGGTATTCGTCGCGCAGCAGGGCATTGCGGCCTTTGAGCGCCTCTTCATAGTCGCTGGCGAGCGCGGCATACGAGGGCATGAGATTGAACACCATGCGGTCTATAAATAGCCGCCTGTCGGCAGGCGCCCCTTTTAGCACCGAAATATCTTCGGGACTAAATACCACCGTATTTACCATCCCGAAGAATGACGCGGTGTCGCGAATGACTTTCTGATTTAATTCAATGCGTCGCCCGACCGGTCGAAGGGTGACTCGTACGTCGCGGCGCGATCCACCTCGATCAACGTAAGCATCGAGAATACTCTCTGATTCGCCATTTCGAATCAGGTCACGGTTGCGGAGTGAGCGAAAGGAGCGCAAGGCGGATAGCACATAGATGCTCTCCATCAGGTTTGTTTTTCCCTGACCATTTTCCCCATGAATTATATTGAATCTGGGGTGTGGTTCCATGCTGAGCTGCGCGAGATTTCGGAAGGCCGTGATGCGCAGTGAGGAGATGAGCATGGAGTATCAGAGCCGCATGGGCATGACGATGAACAGTGCATCATCGCCGTCATCGCCTTCGGTCTCACGGAGGATGGTGGGCGACAGCGCATCCACCATTTCTACGGTAACGGTTTCACCCTGAATAACGCCCAGTACGTCCGTCAGGTACCTGTGATTGAAGCCTGCGCGGACCAGGTTACCGGAGTAGGTGATTTGCACCTTCTCTTCGCATTCGCCACGGTCGGGGTCCTGCGCCGAGATGGTGCAGGTGTCTTCTTCGAACTGCAGACGAAGGTTATGTGTCTTGCCGGATGAGAAGAGCGAGACAAACTTTACGCGATCCAGAAATTCCTTGCGATTCATGGAAGCACGCCGCTCGACCTTCTCTTCGGGAATCACCTGGTTGAAGTTGGGGAAGGTGCCGTCAATCAGACGAATCGACAACGTGGTGTTGCCGTACAGAAAGACGATGGTGGAACCTTCGAAGCCGAACAGTGTCGTGCCTTCGGTGACGTCAAGCGTGCGACGCAGCTGCTCGAGCCCCTTGCGAGGAACGATGACGCCCGTCTGCAACGAGCGCGGTGCATCGTCGAACGTGAAGCCGGGTGACGTCTCGGCCTTGCTCAGACGGTGACCGTCGGTGGAGACCATGAGCAGGCGGCCGCGGTTATTTGCCTGAAACAGGGCGCCAGTCAGGTTTGGACGCGCTTCGTCGGTGGAGACCGAGAAGAACGTGCGGTCAATCATGCGCTGCAGCGCTGTCGTACGCAGCGAAACCGTCTGCAGGTTCGCAGCCGAGGCGATACGCGGATACTCCGCCGGGTCTGCACCAACCAGGCGAGCGCGAACGGTACCGGAGCGAAGGTTCGCCCAGTGGTTCTCCTCGCTGTTGATGGTCACCGTCTCGGTCTTCAGGTTTTTCACCACGTCATAGAACTCACGGGCCTTGAGCGCGATCTGGCCCGGCGTCGTGGTCTGACATTCAATGCGGGTGCTGAGACTGACGTCGAGGTCCGTCGCCTGAAGCAACAGCTGACCGTCCGCAGTCGCCGTAAGCAACGCAAACTGCACGATAGGCAGGGTGGCCTTCGCATTTGCGATGCCCTGCAGCTTGAACAATTCACGGCTCAGCGACGTGGTATCAACCGTAATTTTCATGGTCCAGCACGGAAAATTCGTTGGCAGGTCTCGGGCGGGCAAACCCCTTCGACCCTGAACAGGAGTGCGCCGGTTCTACTTCAGCCTGCTCGCCATGTCTATGCCCTTATGGCCATGTACGAGCATGTTCAACGACGCATGTGACGGAGCATGCACAGTGCCTATGGTTCGGTCAGGTATCTGATTTGTTGGGATTCATCGTGGTCTGCCCTGCCATCTTTCCGGTTGCGGTTCCGTGGGCGTGCACACCCGGGGCTTGCAGCGCTGTGCTGACTGTTCGAAATGTTCTCATGTCAGACAGTTTGAGGTCGTAGCTCTTCTTAGGAAGAGTCGGACAAGCTGTGGAGGTGATCGTGCAGGTGTCGGATGTGATGGAATTTCTGGTCTGTGCAACGCCCTGCGGCCATC
>JAGWVZ010000324.1 GCA_018970625.1 Myxococcales bacterium
ACCAACCAACCCCCCGTCCTACAGCCAAACGGGACGCTCAGACAGAGCGGAATTCACGTCTGCAGAGCGACGGAATTCTCTCATTCCTGTCGACTCGCTGTTGATACAGAATAAGTTAGTCAATCAAGGGTTTAGGTGTCTTCGAATCAATACGGAACTTCGGTCACTCGGTTCGTCGCCGTTCCCGATACTCCCAGACCTCGCGAGCGACCTTGAGGATCGAACCGGGTTTCGTGACTTTCGAACTTCCCGACAGGCGTGGGCGAACATCGATGGTGGTCGTGACAACGCGCAGCCCACTCTCAACGCCGCGCTGAATCAGGTCGAAGCTCACAAAGAAAGTGCGACCTCGGACCAGCGGAATGAACTCCCGCGCCGCTGCGGTCGGATACAGATAGAGCCCTTCCAGCTGAAAACGGATGTTTGCGGCGAACTGCATGAAGTCACGGAACGCGCGCGACATGACGGCCCGCTGCAGGGTGGAGTGGCGATGCGGATAGACCGACACCACGATGTCGCCGCCCGCCAGCAGCGGCACCATTCTGGTCAGCTCCCAGGGACCAATCTGCCCATCGGCCGGAAAGAAAACGAAATAATCATGACGCACGTGGGCAATCCCTGTCCGCATGCCGCCGCCCATACCCTGATTCTGCTCGTGCTGTACCAGACGAATTCGAGGCTCATCGGCCATGAACTGTCGCACGACCGCGGGTCCGTCATCGGTGCTGCCGTCGTCCACCACCAGAATCTCCCAGTCGTCCAGCTCCTGGCGGCAGTAACCCAGCGCCTCCTGCAGCACGGCGCCGATGTTTTCGGCCTCGTTGTACATCAGAAATACCAGTGACAACGACGGAATGGGAAAGGTAAGTGCTTTCATGCGATGCAGGGCGGTGTGGGGAGTGTCGGCGCCCCTACCAGAGAAACGACACAGTTTCACGCACGCAACGCCGTGTCGCCGCTGTTTCGCCGCCCCCGCGTATTGCGCGCACCACGCCCGGAACAACTGCGCCCTGCCTGCCGTTTATCCGATTTGTGCAGGGCGGTGGAGGTACGTGGGCCGGCCTGCGTTTCATGCCGCTCGCTGGTGTCAACTGTTGCGGCGGCGGGGTCCTCGTTCGGCTTTCGCTGTAAACGGGTCATCGGGCCAGGCGTGACGCGGGTACTTCAGGCGCAGCTCCTTCCGCACCTCGTGATAGGCTCCGGCCCAGAAGCTTCGCAAGTCACGGGTTACCTGCTGCGGTCGGAAGTTGGGGGCCAGCAGATGCATGGTGACTGGCAGCGAGCCGCGCGCGAGGCGAGGCGTATCCAGCATGCCAAAAACCTCCTGAATGCGAACGGCCATCACCGGCGTTGACGGGTCTGAGTAATCCAGCGCGATCTGGCTACCGCTGGGAACCTCGATTTTTTCGGGTGCTTCGGCGTCAAGCAGCCTTCGCTGCGCGTGGGTCATCATGTCCCACAGCGCGTCGATGGGACGGCTGTTGCGTAACTCATCGAACGACCGGCTGCCGACACACAGCGCTGGTAACTGGGCGTGCAAGTGGTCGGGGTCAGGGAAGCCCTCGTTGGGCATATGCGTCGCCGCAAAACGAAGTCGCTGCAGCCGCGCGACCACGCGATCGTCATCAAAGCCCAGAGCGGCCGTGGGATTCATGGCCGCCTGCTCGGCCAACACCCTGCTCGCGGCAGCCATATCGGCTATCGCAACCGGCCGCTCTTTAACCGCCACCCCGGCGATCCGTTGGCATTCCATGGCCATTACCCGGTTGCGACTGGTATCCCATCGGTATTCGATGGCTTGATCGAACTGCGTTTCGTCGAGCCATTCGCGCTCTACTACCGAGGCCTGTCGCCAGAACGCGTCGGCCGAGCGCTCCTGACGACCGGTCTCGAACTCGACGACCACCAGAAACTTTTCGTCGCGCACAGCGCTGGCGTCAGCGGCACGCACTCCCTTGCCGCCGCGCATGACCGCTCGGCCGGGGTCTGACTCACGCATCACGGCCATGCGATCGAACCACGCCGCGGCCACACTCCGAAGCACGGCTTCCTCTTCGGTGAACGTGGCCGCCTGAGATTTCCCCAGCACTTCGCGACAGGTACGGACGGTCTGTTCTGCGTCGTCCCGAATTCGGGCGGCGTCCTGTCGGGCGATGTCGTCGCGGCGAAAACGTGTGCTTCGACCTTGCAGCGCCGCGTAGCGATCCCAGACGTCAGAGTGCGAGCGATGGGCGTTCCCGGCGTTGTGGCGAAGTGTCTCGTTGCGGATGGGGTCGCGCTCGCTGAGCAGCGCGGCGGCTGTTGCACCGGCTTCCGTGTGGCCCAGGCGATGTGCATGTGCGGCCAGCTTCGCCAGACGAGGGTGCAGCGGGAACGCAGCCAGCAAGCGCCCCTCGGGCGTAATGCCGCCTTGCCGAACGCATCCGAGCGCTTCCAGCGTCTCAAAAGCACGCAGCAGGGCGAGGGGCTCGGGGCGCTCAAACCAGTCAAACAAGGCCGGGTCGGTCACACCCCACTCCAACAACTGCAGGACGATGGGCGAAAGGTCCATGCGCCGGATTTCCGCGACTTCCTGCGGTTGCAGCTGCAGATGCGCGGCCGATGTCCAGAGTCGAATACACCGGCCGGGTCCGTCACGGCCTGCGCGACCAGCCCGCTGGTCGGCCGACGCAACGCTGATGCGTTGGGTATCGATTCGATCCAGTCCGCTGGCGGCATCATAGCGGGCCATGCGCGCCAGTCCGGAGTCGATGACAACGCCGACGCCGGGGATGGTGATCGAGGTCTCGGCGACGTTCGTGGCAACTACGATTTTGCGGCGTCCATCTTCGCGAAAGATCTCGTCCTGTTCGTCGGGCGACATGGATCCATGCAGGGCCAGCACACGATGCTCCGAGGCGATCTGGCTGAGCAGCCCGATGGTCTGGCGAATCTCCCGCATGCCGGGCATGAAGACGAGCATGTGGCCGGTGGATGCTGTCAGGGCGGTTCGCACGGCGGCGGCGGCCTGTTCTTCGATCGTTCGGTCCGAGGGGCGGTCAAGCCATTGGATATCGACTGGAAAGGTGCGTCCTTCGGAACGAACCACGGGGGCGTTCAGCCAGTTGGCCAGACGATCGGAATCCAGCGTGGCCGACATGACGACGAGCTTCAGATCGGGGCGTGCATCTGACTGAAGCGACTTGCACAGTGCCAGCGCCACGTCGCTGTGCACATTGCGTTCGTGAAATTCGTCGAAAATGACGACGCCAACATCTTCAAGAAACGGATCGGCCTGTAACATCCGCAGCAGCAGACCTTCGGTGACGACCAGTACGCGCGTGGCCTGGCTGGCGACGCGTTGAAATCGAACCTGAAACCCGATCTCGCCGCCGAGCGTCGAGCCGCGCTCGCTGGCGATGCGTTTGGCTGCGGCACGCGCAGCGATTCGCCGCGGCTCCAGCATGACAATTCGTTTGTCTCCGACCAGACCGCTGTCGAGAAGTGCAGGCGGCACGCGCGTCGTCTTGCCCGAACCGGTGGGGGCGTGCAGCACGGCAGAGCCATGCTCCCTCAGCGCTGCGATCAGCTCGGGCAGCGCTGCGTCAACCGGCAGAGGAGAGAGCTTGGACAACGGGACGCAACTGGAGGATGAGGCTTTCAATTTCGGCGCGCGTCATGTCCTTGAGACGCTGCACATCGTCAAGCGTCATACCGACCGTCGAAATGGGCTGTCCCACGGTGACGCGCGCGTAGCTGCTTCCCGGTCGCCAGGAATGCTTGGGCAGGGCGTCGCGGGTTCCAACAACGGCGATCGGCAGAATGTCGGCCTGTTTCTCGATGGCCAGTCGAAAAGCACCGTCCTTGAAGGGCAGCAGCGTCTCGTCCAGAGAACGGGTTCCCTCGGGGAAAATCATGACGTTTGCGCCCTTGTCGAGCCATTCACCGCATTTGACCATCGCTCTCTGAGCCGAGTCTTTCTGTCCACGGCGCAGCTTGATATCGCCTGACAGGTACATGGACCAGCCAATGAACGGGATCTTGAAGATCACATCCTTGGACAGCCACTTCATCTCCCAGGGCAACCAGGAAATCAGAAACGGGTCGGCTTGCGACGCATGATTGCCGACCACCACCGTGCGACGAGGTGCAGCAGGCACCGCGCCATGAATTCGGAAATGCCAGTACGGAATCAGCACGGATGAAATGACCGCCGTGAGTCGATAGCAGCGACCGACGAGATTGCGTCGTCGGTCGAACGGTGCCGTCACGAGGAAGAGCGGCAACTGAACGCAGAAACCCACAATGGCAGTGGCCAGAACTGCCCCCCAGCTCCACAGGGCGAGCGGAATATCGTACCAGTTCGACTTTGCGGCGCGGTCGGTCAGGCTCACGGTCAGGCTCCGGTTAAAGACGCGAGAGTGCGGCGAATACATGTCGCGACGATGCGTATCAGACAAGTTTTCTATGCTCCAGCCAGCTGTCCGGAGCCGTCCGCAACACCTCGGAACGTTCTACGGGCCGTCCGTTGGCCGTTCCGGTGGCTACTGAGCCAGTAACGTGACCTGCAAATTGCGCGCGATCGTTTTGCCGATGGGCAGCGAGGCGCGGTCATCCACCATGATCATCAGCGGTCCATCGAAGGGCAATCGCTCGACAACGCGAAACCGGGCGCCAGGGATCAGCCCAATCTCATTCAGGTAGCGAAGCAGGTCCGAGTCCTGATTGGTGACCCGATTCAGAACGAATCGGGCAGGCGGACCCGCGTAGTCGCCCAGATTCTGACCCTGAGCAGGCTCAACAAAGTCCAGCCCGCGCGGTATCGGGTCGCCATGTGGGTCGGCTGCAGGGTGG
>JAGWVZ010000325.1 GCA_018970625.1 Myxococcales bacterium
GCTTTATGCGCTGTGCCTGTCTGGTATCGGGAAGTGGGGCGCTGTCACCCCTGTTGGGGGGCTGGCGTTCATTTCCGGCTGGGTGCTGATCGCGGTTTCGTGGTCGAACTCTGGCGACGGCTGACGGCTTTACCCATCTTCTGCCTTGCGCTTCTGGTCATTCTGGCGCACCATGCGCGCGCCCTTTTTCGCTGATCCCAACCCTGCTGCAGTGACATGAAGGTCAACCTGATTATTTGCGCACTCGCGCTCGCCGGTCTCTCCGCCTGCACCTACCATCCGTCCGGTCTGCCTAACGGCTCCGATCTTTACGTGGATGCCCCGACGGGCCTTGTCGCCGCGCTCCCCGAAGGTGTCTTCGACCATGCGCGTGTTGCAGCGCTGCGCTGCGAAGGACAGCCGGTGGATCCGCTCTCTCTGGAGCAGATCGGGCTGGCGGGTGTCGCGGTGACCAGCTCGGACATCTCTTCCTGCGTGGAGTTGGCTTCGTATTACCTGCGCGGTGGGCATTCCCCGTATTACGACAGGTACTGTCTGGGCGGCGGACACGGCGACGACCACGCCGAAGCTGGACACGGCGATGAGCACGCCGAAGCCGGTCACGGCGATGAGCACGCCGAAGCCGGTCACGGCGATGAGCACGCCGAAGCCGGTCACGGCGATGAGCACGCCGAAGCCGGACACGGCGATGAACACGCCGAAGTCGGACACGGCGATGAACACGCCGAAGCCGGACACGGTGATGAGCACGCCGAAGCCGGACACGGTGATGATGGCCACGGTGCTGCAGCCGGCGGGTGTTCGGATGGACATGGTGGCTTTGTGCCCACCGGGGCTCCGCTGCCGCAGGACTATGCCAAAGCGAACGAGCTCTTCTCGTTCGCCTGCGAAGCAGGCTGGCTTGGTGCCTGTGTAGAGGTCGCCCGTTTGCATCTGGATTCTCATGTACCAACCCCCGACCTCGCTGCAGCCGAGACCCTTTTCGTCCGTGCCTGCGAAGGTGGCGTTCGCTCGGCCTGTATCGAGTTGGGCGAGCTGTACGCCGCCAACCGGTTCCCCGGTGGTGGTACGGCACAGTCAATCGGCGCCTTCAGCACGGCTTGCGTGATGGGTAACGCCACGGGTTGCGAGCGGCTCTAAGGCTAGCACGTCGCGTCGCGAGGCCCGGAGTTTTGCCAAACCCCTTCATCGCCATGCGCGCGAAATATGACCACGGATCGTTGCAGCCAACGGTCTGTTGTGCAGAATGAACATCGCGACTGGTGCGGGTCAGATGCGTGTCTATACTGCTTTGACGCGCGTTCTGGTCGCAGGACTGTGTACCTCGTATCAGAGGCTTCCCAATGGCTCGGGTGTGTGTCGATGAGTGAGCAAAAAAAGAACGATAAACAGGGGCAGATGGCGGTCAAGGAACGGACCGTCGTTCGTAAGCCGCCCATGTACAAGGTGATTTTGCACAACGACCACTACACCACGATGGAGTTTGTAGTGGAGGTGCTGCAAAAGTTTTTTCACAAGGACCACTCTGAGGCGCTGCACATTATGCTATCGGTGCATCACAAGGGGCATGCCGTTGTGGGTGTGTACACGCGTGACGTCGCCGAGACCAAGACGGAACAGACCATTGATTACGCGAGAGCGAATGGCCACCCACTTCGGGTGACCTGCGAACCTGAATAACTCACGGGATGAACCGTAAAGCCGGAGCACCATGCTGTCCGAAGACGCCCAGATCGCTATCAACTACTCCCTGATGTACGCTCACGAGTGCCGTCACGAACTGGCGACCGTCGAGCACCTCCTGCTTGGCCTTCTGCACGACGATGTCACCAGTCGTCTCGTGAAGAGAGCCGGTGGCAATCCGGTCGCACTACGAAAGACGGTTGAGAAGTGGCTGAAGGAAAACATGGGCACGCAGGCGACGGGACAGCCGCTGGTCACCAAGGGGGTGAACCGTGTCATCAACCGTGCGGTCGCGCATGTGGCCAATTCGACGGGCGGCGAGGTCGCGGGACCGCACCTTCTGGTCGCCATTTTCAATGAACCCGACTCGCATGCGCGTGCGATGCTCGAAACCGCTGGCATCACGCGCCTGAAGCTCACCGATCTGCTGACGAGTGGCGAGGACGAACCTCGAGCAGGCCGCAAGCGAAAGGCAGACAAGGCGTCGGAACCCGAGGATACGGGCATGCAAGAGATGGACGATGACGGGGATGCCGATGCCGACGACGGTGACGAGGGCCCACTCGAGAAATATTGTAGCAATCTCAACGAAATGGCGGCCGCAGACCGGATAGATGCGCTGGTAGGACGTGACGCTGAGATCGATCGCGCTGTGAATATTCTCGCGCGTCGCAGAAAGAACAACCCGGTGTTTGTAGGTGACTCCGGTGTGGGTAAGACCGCGATCGTCGAAGGTCTCGCGCGCCGCATCGTTGAACGGCAGGTTCCTGCCGCTCTGCAGGACGCGACCATCTATAGCCTGGACATGGGCGCGTTGATTGCCGGAACCCGCTATCGGGGTGACTTCGAGGCGCGCTTGAAGGCGGTGGTAAAGGCCATTCAGGAGATCCCCGGAGCGATCCTCTTTATCGACGAGATCCACACGATCATCGGGGCCGGGGCGGTTAGCAGTGGCGCCATGGATGCCTCCAACCTGCTCAAGCCTGCGCTGTCCGATGGCTCGTTGCGCTGCATTGGCAGCACGACGTTCAACGAGTTCAGAACCCACTTCGAGAAAGACCGCGCCCTGGCCCGTCGATTCCAGAAGATTGATGTCGATGAACCGTCCATCGAAGACGCAGTGCAGATTCTTCTGGGGTTGCAGAAGCGTTACGAAGAATTCCATGGGGTGACGTACGAACCCGCTGCCATGCGCGAAGCTGTCGAACTTTCAGCCCGGCACATCACTGACCGCAAGCTGCCCGATAAGGCGATTGATATCATCGACGAGGCTGGCGCAGGATTGAAGCTGAAGCCTGAGCTTGAGCAGGTGGTGCGTGTGCCGCTGATCCGGGATATCGTCTCGCGGGTGGCCAAGATCCCTTCAACCGAGGTGAAGGTCAGCGATCGCGATCGGCTGAAGACGTTGCGGGATGACCTGCGTGAAGCGGTGTACGGGCAGGATGACGCGATTGACCAGGTGGTCGCGGCAGTGAAGCTGGCCCGGTCGGGAATCGCAAACACTGACAAGCCCATGGGGTCGTTCATTTTCACCGGTCCTACCGGCGTGGGCAAGACAGAGGTCGCGCGCCAGCTTGCCAAGACTCTCGGGATCGAGCTCATTCGTTTCGATATGTCGGAATATATGGAACGACATTCGGTGAGCCGCCTGATTGGTGCTCCTCCCGGTTATGTCGGGTTTGACCAGGGCGGCCAGCTAACCGAAGCGGTGACCAAGAATCCGCATTGTGTGTTGCTGCTCGATGAAATCGAAAAGGCACACCCTGATATTTATAATATTCTGCTGCAGGTGATGGATAGCGGGCGGTTAACCGACAACAATGGCCGCACGGCGGATTTCCGTTCCACCATCCTCATCATGACCAGCAACGTGGGAGCCCGAGAGATATCCAGTATTCAGATCGGCTTCAGCTCCAACGTTCGGCAGGGCGACGATGAGCGTGCGTATATGCAGGCCTTTAGTCCCGAATTCCGCAATCGACTGGATGCGCGCGTCCGCTTTCAGCCGCTGCAGGTATTTGTCATGGACCGGATTGTCCGGAAGTTTATTGCCGACCTTCAGGTACAACTTTCAGCGCGCAAGGTGACGCTGGAGCTGACTGACGCTGCGGTGGCCCTGTTGGCAAAGAAAGGCTTCGATCCCATCATGGGCGCGCGGCCTCTGGGACGCGTCATCAAGCAGCTGGTCAAGGTGCCGATGGCCGATGAGCTTCTGTTCGGAGCGCTTGAACAGGGCGGGCACGCAACCGTCGACGCTCAGGACGACGAACTGACGTTCCGATACCGGGCGTTAGAAGCGCCTCAGGCACTGGAACTGTAAAAAAGGCCGGTAGCACACCCGCACCCGGCGGCATTTGGCGTGGTATGCGGACACAACGGTCGAAGCGGCGTCCGGGTTTGTCGTGACTTCCGCCCTGCTGCCTAGCGTCGTCGTAGCAGGAGTGTGCGGGTCTCCTGCTTCAGCTCGGCCCAACGCTCCTTGTAGGGCAGCTCGGCCCCCATGTCGTACAGGCGAACGTGGTCGTCAGCCAACCACTGTATCATGTTGAGCTGCAGCAGGTTTCCGAGCGCCAGCGTACGATAGGCGTCGTCAAAGGACATTTGCAGGCCACGGTACATGTCCTGAAAGACCGTGCCGAAGATGTATCCAACGACCTGATCATCGGCCCACGCTTCAATAAATCGCACCGTGTACCGAGTGGCTGACAGGTGGAGCACACCACTCACAAACGAGCGCATCGGCTCGTTCAGGATGCTGTTTCCACCGACCAGCTTGTGCGAGCGTTGTTCAACCTGCTCGATGGTCTGGAATATCTGCTCTGCCTGTGCGGCGGTTGCGATGATGCGTCGACGAAACGTCACACCGTACTCCGCCGCGAGTTTGTCGGAGCGCCTGAGTCCAGTGCGGAACTTTCCGGTTCGGCGTCCCATCCAGCCGTCCAGTCCGCCGTCGAGTGAGGCGATATTGCGCGCGCGAGGGTCACCGAGCTGGTCAATTCGACCAAGTCGTCGGGCGAAATCTACGAACGGGTACCACTCCGAGGTTCCCACCGGGATACCGGCGAGTACCAGAATGCGCCAGTCACTCGCCATAAAGCTGGTGTCGCGGAACAGTTCACGGAGCACGACGTGG
>JAGWVZ010000326.1 GCA_018970625.1 Myxococcales bacterium
AGGCGACCCTACAAGCAGCGACCCTGAAGATTCGCAAGGCGGTCGGCCTGGACTACACACCACATGGAGGGCTGCGCCTGCCCATGGCGGCTCAACGGTTCTGCACCGAGCACTATCGTGACAAGTCCTTTTACGTGCGCTCTGCCGACGCCGAGGTCGCTCGACTCGTACAGCGTTGCGGTCTCACCGCGAACTCCCGGCTGCTGGACATCGGATTTGGTCAGGGCCGGCTGGCCATTGGTTTGTTGCGGTGGAACCCCACATTTGCCGGCTACTGGGGCGTCGATATTCATGGTCCTTCGGTGGACTGGTGCCGTCAGCATCTCGGCGCTTTCCACCCGCACTTCCGCTTTATTCGCCTGCTCGCAGCAAACCGCCGATATAACGCCGATGGCCAACCCATTGCGGACGGGTTCAGGCTGCCCTTCGACGACGCAGGCTTTGATGTGATGTTTCTGTACAGCGTTTTCACCCACATGGATGAAGACGACGTAAAACGCTATCTGGAGGAAATGAAGCGAACACTCGCGCCCAAAGGAGCGATATTCGCCACCGTGTTCGTCGAGGACGACGTGGAACCATTTCAGGAAAATCCCGAGGATTATCTCACCGACATGTATCCTCGTCTCGACGGCGCACTTCACATTGTCCGGTTTCAACGAGCCCATTTTGAAGCCATGGTCCAGCGCGCAGGCCTTCGAGTCGCTGAACTCCGGTATCGTGAAGAAGCGCACCTGAACCAGAGCACCGTTGTGCTGAGGCACGCCGACGAGTGACAAACTGCGCAATCCGTTGCTCATGGCGCCGCTCACAACTCTCTCTCACTCACCGACCGCAGTCATCATGGCCGAGTTCTCTTACGAAAAACCCTACCCACTTTCGCATGACGACACGCGCTACCGCTTCCTCGGCAACGATGGGGTGCACGTAGAGACGCTCGGCGAACACCGGTTCCTGCGGATCGACCCGGAGGTGCTGCGCCATCTGGCGCGAGAAGCCATGCACGACTGCTCGTTCTATTTGCGCGCGTCGCACCAGGAGAGCGTCGCCGCGATCCTGAAGGACCCCGAAGCCACCGAGAATGACCGATTCGTGGCCCGCACGCTCCTGAAGAACTCCATCATCGCAGCCAACGGAACGCTGCCCATCTGCCAGGACACGGGTACTGCCATCGTGGTGGGCAAGAAGGGGCAGTTTGTGCTGACCGACGGCTATGACGACAAGCACCTGTCGCACGGCATCTGGGACACCTACCAGACAGACAACCTGCGCTACTCACAGGTCGTGCCGTTGACGATGTACGATGAGAAGAACTCGGGCAATAACCTGCCTGCACAGATCGACATCTACGCCACGAGCGGCATGAGCTACGAGCTGCTCTTTCTCGCCAAGGGCGGCGGGTCGGCCAACAAAACGTACCTGTTTCAGCAGACGAAGGCGCTGCTGAATCCCACCAGCCTCGAGACGTTCCTCGTCGAGAAAATGAAGACGCTCGGAACGGCGGCTTGCCCTCCTTACCATGTGGCGTTCGTCATCGGCGGCACCAGCGCCGAGGCAACGCTGAAGACGGTGAAACTGGCGAGCGCAAAGGAGCTGGATAACCTGCCGACCACGGGGTCCATGGGCGGTCGCGCTTTTCGCGACGTGGAGCTGGAGCAACGGTTGCTGCAGGCGGCATGGGGCAGTGGCTACGGTGCCCAGTTTGGCGGAAAGTATTTCGCGCACGACGTCCGGGTGATTCGCCTGCCACGCCATGGTGCATCCTGCCCGGTCGGTATGGGCGTGTCGTGCTCCGCAGACCGGAACATCAAGGCACGCATCGACGAGAACGGGGTGTGGCTGGAAGAGATGGAGCGGCATCCGGAGCGGCTCTTGATTGAAGCAGAGGTCAGCCCCGATAATTCGGTGAAGATCGACCTGAACCAGCCCATGGCGCAGATTCGCGCCGAGCTGTCGAAGCACCCGGTGAAGACGCTGGTATCGCTCACCGGTACCATGATTGTCGCGCGGGACATTGCGCACGCGAAGATAAAAGAGATGGTCGATCGCGGCGAGAAACTGCCGCAGTATTTCTGTGATCACCCTGTCTATTACGCTGGCCCTGCAAAGACGCCGAAGGGCATGGCTTCAGGTTCGTTTGGGCCGACCACGGCCGAACGCATGGACCCCTACGTGGACCTGTTTCAGTCGCTCGGTGGTTCGCTGGTCATGCTGGCCAAAGGCAACCGCACGCAGCAGGTTACGGACGCGTGCAAGAAACACGGCGGATTCTATCTGGGCAGCATCGGCGGCCCTGCCGCAATTCTGGCGGCCGAGAGCATTCGCAAGGTCGAGGTACTGGACTTTGCCGAGCTGGGAATGGAAGCGGTATGGAAGATTGAGGTCGAGAATTTCCCGGCCTTTATTCTTGTCGATGACAAGGGCAACGACTTCTTCCGTATGCTCTGATTCAGGCGGGAATGCTGGATGGCGCCCCTCGTGCAATCGTTTGCGCCGGTGATTGCACCGGAGTGCCATACCCTGATTCTGGGCTCGATGCCGGGTGAACGGTCGCTGACCGTCGGGGAATATTACGGACACCCGCGTAACGCATTCTGGCCCATTATGGGACAATTATTCGAGTTTTCCACATCATTGTCGTATGCGGAGCGTCTTGAGAAACTGAATTGCGCCGGTATTGCGCTCTGGGATGTCATGGCCTCCTGTGAGCGTTCGGGAAGCCTGGATACATCCATTGTGGGAGCATCCATCACACCGAACGCGATTGTCGAACTATTGATCAACTACCCCGATATTCAGCGAATTATCCTCAACGGCGCTGCAGCTGCGACAACGTTCAGAAAACATATCGTGCCTCGAATGGCAGCATTGAATATTCGGCGTACGGTGCTGCAGGCTCCCTCGACAAGCCCTGCACACGCGTCACTGCGTCAGGAAGAGAAGCTTCGCATCTGGGAATCCCTTTTGCGCATGTCGGTGTTACCGGCGCCCGAAAATGGACAGGCCCATGAAACCGTTTGAACAGGTCAGGTTCGAGCAGCTCCCCGAGGCTCCGCGGGTTCCACATGTCTGGGCACAGACCCGGGGTTACAACACAACGGTACATACCTCGTGCATGGGGCACGTCCGAATGCATACGCGTACGTTCGGGTCGGGCCCTCCGCTTTTGCTCGTGCATGGGCTGATGACGGCGAGTTATTCATGGCGATATCAACTGGAACGCCTCGGACGCCATTTTACGCTGCACATGCCCGATTTACCCGGCGCCGGGGAGAGTGATTGTCCCGATGTGCCCTACACACCCGAGGCGCTGGTGGAGTGCCTCGCAGAGTGGATTCGGAGCGCCGGACTCGTGGGTTGTGCTGCGGTGGGAAACTCGCTGGGCGGATATCTCATGCTGCGCATGGCGTTGGTTTATCCCGGGCTGCTGGGGGGGCTGGTGAATCTGCACTCACCGGGAGTCCCCATTCCGCGGCTCTATGCGCTTCGTCACGCCCTGCAATTGCCGGGCGCCGGGTTCATTCTCAACTGGCTGGTCAGCCACGACCCTGAGCGGTGGGTTCACCGCAACGTGCACTACTACGACGAGACCCTGAAATCTCGCGAGGAGGCACGCGTGTGGGCGGAGCCGCTGCGAACAGAAAAAGGCCGCAGGGCATTTTTTCTTTGGCTGCGCGACTCGTTGAATCCCTGGGCCATGCGGGAATTCACGCAGCAGTTGAAGGAAAGACAACAGCGACATGAACCGTTTCCGCTGCCATTGTTGCTGGTGTACGCCAGCACCGACCCCATCGTGCCCCCCGCAGTGGGCGAAAGGCTGGCGGCCATGCTGCCAGACGCACAAATGGTCTGGCTGCACAACGCTTCCCACTTTGCCCACGTGGATCACCCGGACGCCTTTTTCGAGGCGGTATTCCCTTTTCTGGCCCGCCTGAGTCACGGGGTCGTACTACCCGACTCCACGCCCTGAAGCAGCCTGGCGGGCAAACCTCTACTCCGGTACCGCAACCGGATACGAGATGATACGACGGCCCTCTTTGCCCGACATTTCAACGGCATGCGCGTCGCATTGCAACGGTCCGTCGGGCGTGTCGCCGGTGGTGCAGTAGAGGACGACGGTCTGCGCGCCACGCGTCACCGTGAACCAGCCCGATTGTGCAGCCTCTCCCGAAATATCTGACCATGGCGAAATGGGGCGCACACGCGCAGGACCAGCGCCACAGGCTGCCAGAAGCATGAACAGGGCGGCGGTAAGTACAAGGGTGACAGTACGACTCAGGTTCATTCGTTATCCCGTTCGTGAAAGAGACGACACTCGGCCACAGGCAGCGGCGGTTCAAACAGCGGGCACTCGTGCACGGTGCCGCCAAAGGCCATGCGCGGAATCAGAAAGCCGTTGGGGCAGCGCATACCGGCCATACGGGCGCCGTCCAGCATGGACGGATGCAGCCCCTGTACGCCGCAGAAATCCGCACCTCGTAAATCGGCCCCAATCAGACTCACATTTTCAAGCACGGCGCCAATCCAGTTACTTCGGCGCAGCATGGTGCCTGCAAACGAGGAGTTCTGAATGCGCGCGTGCGTCAGGACCGCCTTCTGCATCACCGCGCCGTCCGCTGCGACGCGGTCCAGCTGAGCCCCCGCGAGGTTCAGGCGGCGCATGATCGCACCCTGCATGGCGATGTCCACCAGCTGGACGCCTGCCAGATTACCACGCCGCAGCGTCGCGCAACGCCAGTTCTGGCCGCGCAGCTCGGCTTCGGCAGCTCGCGGTCGAACATAGACAGGTCGGCGAGCGTCGTTGCACGACCAACC
>JAGWVZ010000327.1 GCA_018970625.1 Myxococcales bacterium
GCATGTGCTGCGTCCTGAATTGTGAACGGCGGATCAGGGTTCAGCTGACCGGCCGTGGCCGCGCGCCCCTTTGGCACAAGCCGCACCGAAGTGCAATCACCCTTTATGACTGCAGCGGTCGGAATGACGCATCTTTTCGGATTCTATGGCCTAAGTGGCCCAGACAGGGCGCTCTGATGCCCTGTGGAAGACGGCGTGGTGTGGTTACGCCTTCTGATTCTGCGGACGCAGCGCGCGGACCTGATCGCCTGCGCGCCAGATCTCGGAGGCGCGGACTTCGGTGAGCTCCGCTTCGAGCTTTTTGCGGTACTCGGGATCGCTGCCGGCAGCGATGACGATGGACGCCTGCTCGCCGCTGGCGACGCGCTGGTACAGCTCTTCAAAGACGGGCGCGGTGATGTCGCGGAAGCGGTGACGCCAGTCCAGCGCGCCGCGCTGCGCGGTGGTCGAGGTGTTGGCGAACATCCAGGCCATGCCTTTTTCACCGACGAGCGGCACGAGGCTCTCGGTGAGCTCCTCGACGGTCTCATTGAAGGCTTCGGACGGTGAGTGGCCATGCGCGCGCAGCGTGTTGTACTGCGCCTCGATGATGCCCGCGAGCGCGCCCATGAGCACGCCGCGTTCGCCGGTCAGGTCCGAGAACACCTCCTTCTGGAAGTCGGTCTCGAACAGGTAGCCCGAGCCAATGCCGATGCCGAGCGCCACGACCCGCTCGAAGGCGCGGCCGGTGGCGTTCTGGAAGATCGCGTAGCTGGAGTTGAGGCCCTTGCCGGCCTGAAACAGGCGGCGCAGCGAGGTGCCGCTGCCCTTGGGAGCCACCAGCACGACATCGACGTCGGCCGGCGGAATAATGCCGGTCTGGTCGCGATAGGTAATGCCGAACCCGTGCGAGAAATACAGGCACTTGCCGGGCGTCAGGTGCGACTTCACCAGCTCCCAGTTCGAGATCTGGCCGGCGTCTGACAGCAGGTACTGAATGGTGGTGGCGCGCTTGCAGGCTTCGCCGATCTCGAACAGCGTCTCGCCGGGTACCCAGCCGTCGCGAATGGCCTTCTCCCACGTGGCGCTGCCCGAACGCTGGCCAATGATGACCTTGAAGCCATTGTCGCGCAGGTTCAGCGACTGGCCGGGGCCCTGCACGCCGTATCCGATAATGGCGATGGTTTCGTCGCGCAGCACCTCGCGAGCACGCTCCAGCGTAAACTCTTCGCGCGTGACGACATTTTCTTCCACATCACCAAACTTCATCTTTGCCATGTTCTTCCTCAGCGGGTGGGCGCAGCGCGCCGTGTGTTTTCCAGATCCTGGAGAAATTCAGTCAATCGCTTCATGGGTCGGGTCAGGGCGACCCGGCCAGAACGTACAAATTCAAGTACGCCGTAAGGCGCGAGGGCATGTAGCAGGGCGGCGGTTTCGGTCTGCGTGCCCGTCTTTTCGAGCACCAGATACCGGTCCTGCTCCTCGAGCACCCGCGCCTGATGTTTCTGCAAAAGCGCGTCCCATCCCGGGGTCAGGCGGGCGGTAATATCCACTTTGTACAGCGCCAGATCGCGGTGCACCAGCTCTTCGTCGTCGTGCACGAGGGCCTTGATGACGTCGACCTGCTTTTCCAGCTGCAGGGCAATCAGGCGCGCCCTGTCGTGGTCAATGGCCACGACGATGGTAAACCGGTGAATTCCGGGAATTTCGGATTCCGAGACGGTCAGGCTCTCGATATTGATATTGCGGCGGGTAAATACGGCGGTTACCCGCGCCAGCAGGCCAATATGATTTTCGGTAAATACCGACAGGGTAAGCGGCTTGTGCACCATGGCTCAGGCCTCCAGACGAATGTCAGCCACCGACGCTCCCGAAGGCACCATCGGGAACACGTTGGTTTCCTTTTCGACCACGACTTCCAGCAGGAAGGCGCCGGGGGTCTCAATCATCTGACGAAGGCCGTCCACCAGCTCGGCACGCTCCGAGACCTTGCGCGCAGGCACCGAATAGGCCTCGGAGAGCTTGATGAAATCCGGGTTGATCATTTCGGTATTCGAATACCGCCGTTCAAAGAAGAGCTCCTGCCACTGACGCACCATCCCCAGAAAACTGTTGTTCAGAATGAGGATTTTTACCGCTGCGTTTTCCTGCATGATGGTGCCCAGCTCCTGCAGCGTCATCTGGAAACCACCGTCGCCAATCACCGCCACGACGGTGCGTTCGGGCTGGGCGATCGCGGCGCCGATGGCGGCGGGCAGCGCAAATCCCATGGTACCCAGACCGCCCGAGGTGATGCTCGTGTGCGGGTCCTCGTAACGGGTATAACGCGACGCGACCATCTGATGCTGGCCCACGTCGGTCACGACCACCGCCCTGCCATCGGTCAGGTCGTTGAGGTGGCGAATCACCTCGCCCATGCGAATGCCTTCGCATTCCGGGTACAGGTCGCGCTGAATCACCTTCTGGTGCTCGATGCGGTCGCATTCGCGGAATTCTTCCATCCACGCGGCGTGCGTGCGCTTTTGCAGCAGCGGCATGATGCGCTCGAGCGAGTCGCGCGCGTCACCCACCACGGGCACCGCCGTTTTCACGATTTTGTTCACTTCGGCGGGGTCGAGCTCGAAGTGAATAATCTTCGCCTGCGCGGCATAGGTTTTCGGGTTTCCGGTGACCCGGTCATCAAAGCGCATGCCGATGCCAATCAGCACGTCGCACTGCGCTGACTTGACGTTCGCGCCGTACCGGCCGTGCATGCCAACCATACCCACACTCTGCGGGTGGCTCGTGGGAAAGGCATCCAGCCCCAGCAGGGTCCACGCGACGGGGGCGCCCACACGTTCGGCAAACGCGATCAACTGTTGCTCGGCGCCCGACAACACCACGCCCTGACCGGCAATGATCATAGGGCGTTCGGCCGCGTTGATGAGCTCGGCGGCCTGCGCCAGACTCTCGTCGGTGGACCGCAGCACGGGGGCATAGCTGCGAATGCGGGTGACCTTCTCGTGCCGGAATTGCATGACGCCCATCTGCGCGTCGCGCGTAATGTCGAGCAGCACCGGCCCGGGGCGGCCCGTGGCGGCAATGTGAAATGCGCGGGCGACGGCATCTGGAATGTCCTCGGCGCGGGTCACCTGGATATTCCATTTGGTGACCGGCGCGGTCACGTTGATGACGTCGGTCTCCTGAAAGGCATCGGTTCCGAGCAACCAGGAAGACACCTGGCCCGTAATGCACACCAGCGGGGTGGAGTCGACCATGGCGTCGGCGATGCCTGTCACCAGATTGGTGGCTGCCGGACCCGAGGTGACAATGCACACGCCGGGACGACGGGTGACACGCGCATAGCCCTGCGCAGAGTGAACGGCGCCCTGCTCATGACGCACCAGCACGTGGCGCAGGCGGTCCTGAAAGCCATACAGGGCGTCGTAAACGGGCATAATGGCACCGCCGGGATACCCGAACACGGTGTCGACTCCCTCGGCGATCAACGACATGATCAGCGCCTCTGCGCCGCGCACGGTTGGCGGTGACATGGAACTCTCGGGTGATGATGACGATGAATCAGAGTCAGGTTGATACATGACTTACTCCTCGAACCGGTCGGTGACGCATCCGTCAGAGGCCGACGAAACCGTGCGTGAGAAACGATACAGAAACCCGTGGGTGGCTTTCCGCGGCGGTGCGACCCACTGCGCCCGGCGTTCGGCCAGCTCGTCATCGCTGAGCCTTACGCTGAGCGTCAGCGCGTTGGCGTCGATGTCGATGAGGTCGCCATCACGCAGCAGCGCGATGGGTCCGCCGTCCTGTGCTTCGGGGGTGATGTGGCCGACCACAAAGCCGTGGGTGCCTCCCGAGAAGCGACCGTCGGTGATGAGCGCCACGTCTTTGCCCAGGCCGGCGCCCATGATGGCCGCGGTGGGCTTGAGCATCTCGGGCATGCCGGGTCCGCCACGGGGGCCCTCGTAGCGAATGACGATGACCTCACCCGCACGAATGGTGCCCGCGTTGATGGCATCGCTGGCCGCGTACTCGCTGTCGAACACGCGCGCGGTGCCCGAAAACGCAGTGCCTTCCTTGCCGGTGATCTTGGCGACAGCGCCGCCGGGCGACAGGTTGCCACGCAGAATCTTGATGTGCCCGCGCTCGGAGATGGGCGTCGTAACGGGCCGGATAATCGGCTGGCCTTCTGGAAGTCCGGGCAGGTGCTCCAGGTTCTCGGCCAGCGTTTTGCCGGTGACCGTCATGCAGTCTCCGTGCAGCATGCCGTGCTCCAGCATGAGCTTCATGACGGCGGGCGTGCCGCCAATGGCGTGCAGGTCTTCCATGAGCCAGGGTCCGCTGGGGGCCAGATCCGCCAACAGCGGCGTGCACGCGCTCAGTTTTGCAAAGTCATCGAGATCGAGCGGCACGTTGACGGTGCGAGCGATGGCGAGCAGGTGCAGCACGACGTTGGTGGAGCCGCCCAGCACCAGCACCAGTCGGATCGCGTTCTCGAGCGCCTGACGCGTCATGAGGTCACGCGGCTTCAGGTCCAGCTCAAGCAGCCGGCGCATGCGCCGCCCTGCCTCGCGGCACTCTTCGCGCTTCGCCGGGTTGAGCGCGGGCGTCGAAGAGCTGTAGGGCAGGGAGAGTCCCATGGCTTCGATGGCGCAGGCCATGGTGTTGGCGGTGTACATGCCACCACAGGAACCGGCGCTGGGGCAGGCGTTCTCTACAATGCCCTCGAAGTCGGCTTCGTTGAGGCGACCGGCCGTCTTTTCGCCCAGCGCCTCGAAGGCCGACACGATGTTGAGTTTGCGTCCCTGGTAGTGGCCCGAGGCGGTCGTGCCGCCA
>JAGWVZ010000328.1 GCA_018970625.1 Myxococcales bacterium
GCAGCTGCGAGAGCACGCCGAAGGTGGTGACGTTGGTTGCGGGACCCGCGAGCAGGAAGGCGAGCGCGGCGCCGGGTGAGACGCCGGCCAGAATCATGGCGGCGGCGATGGGGGTAGCTCCGGATGCGCAGACGTACACGGGTAGGCCGATGGCAGCGAGTACCAGCACATCGAGGTAAGGAGGCCAGGTGGCGAGGAGGCTGGAGAGGGTGCCGGGATCAAACAGGGCAGCGACGGCGAGGCCGAACACGATCCAGACGGCGGTGTCGTCGACGAGCTCGACGTATCCATAGCGGAGTGCCTGCTGGACACGTTCGCGCCATGGGAGGCGTGGCTGCGAGGTGTCATCGGGAGCGCTGAGCACCGGTAGTCCGGGGATGCGACCGCCGATGATGATGCCGACGCCCAGGGCAACGATGGCAGCGGCGGCGAGCCGAACGAGCGTGAGCTCGCCTCCGAGCAGTGGAATGGAAAGCAGGATGGTCTCCAGCCCGAGCTCCGGGGTCGCGACAAGAAATGCCATGCCGGCTGCCGGCGGGATTCCGGCACGGACGAGGCCCTGATAGAGCGGTACGACACCGCACGAGCAGATGGGGATGGGAAGGCCGAAAAGCATGCCTTTCGCCGCCTGACCGGCGACTGAACCGCGGCTGATCCATCGTTGCGAGACGGTGGGCACACCCCAGGTGAGCAGGCCGGCTGCACCAAAGCCAAGCACCAGGGCGGGTGCCGACTCAATCGAAAGATCGGCGAAGCGGTGCATCCAGGCCGAAAATCGGGCCTCGGTGGTGCCATGGCTGTGCATGACAAAGAAGAGCAGGGCGGTACCTGCGAGCCCTCCGGCGACCTCAAAGGCGCGCACCCGTCGGTCATACCGATGCGCCGCGGAGTGGGTGTGCAGCAGCACGTGCATGAGTGCGCCAGACAGAAATGACTGAAACATCATGAACATGGAGGAGTGCATCATGGGGCGCACCAGCTCTCCGGCAAAGGCGCCCGAGGTGGTGGCGATGGCGTCGATCGCGAGCACGGTGAGGGCGGCGCGTCTGCCAAAGCGGGGCTCCATGAGACCCCAGACAGCGAGTCCGACAGGGAGCCGGTGCAAGAGTACCGCCAGAACGCCTGAGTCGAGCCCCTGAAGACCATGATCGTGGTGGTGGCCGTCACCTGAGTGGTGCAGCACCAGCGCGACGCCATCGACCATGGAGTGAAGCACCAGGCCAAAGAGCCCGACAAAGGTGATCCAGGTGTGGCTTTGCCGCCCCAGTTGACCACCGTGTCGTTCCAGCACCATCGGCAATACGAAACCCATACCGGCAAGAAGCAGCGCGGGCCACCCAACGCTCGCCGTCGCCTGCGGCAGCAACTCCAGCAGTCCGAGACCGCATACCGCGACGATCGCAAAGCCGTCGATGGCCGCAGGAACGACCGGATGCTTGCGGGCGACCGGCCATAGCAGAGGCGCGGGCGCCAACATCAACACGGCCAGCGCGATCAGGATGTACGACTCGGAGCTCATTCGCGAACGGGGTGCGTAACACTATGGCCAGTCGGTCACGGATTCATGCGGACGTTCGCGCGAGGCGAGGATGGTCGCAGAGTGTGCGTGAGAGACGCAATCCTTTACCGATAGCACAGCCGTTCCATTCCGGCACCCTGTTCCTGCCATGGGTGAATGCCGCAGCTGTTACACCTCAGCGGTGCGAATGCAGCCCCGCGCAGCCCTTCTGTCGAATTCCCTGAGTCGGAAGGCGGGGCGGGGAACGACGCCGGGTTCAGCGCGACGTGGGGGCGCAAATCGAGACGCCGGCGCCGACCACGTTGATGCCGCTGTCCTCGACGATGAGCTCGAGTTCCTGCGTGACGCGGCTAAAACGATACACCCGGGTGGTCTCACCGAGCCCCGACAGTCGATAGAAGATGTAGAATTCGCCACCCCACGCGGTGAAGGCGAAGGTGTCCAGGTTGGGCGGAAGTGGTGGAAGATCGAACGAATTCAGTATGGCCGCGTTCGTGCGGTCCAGCTGCAGCAGCTGGGGTGGTGACTCCAGCGGGAAGAAGCCCCAGAGCTCGCCGTTGCCTGTGCCCGAAAGCTCGCTCTGGCTGGGGAGTGCACCAATATTGGTGACCTCCCAGGTGGTGGTGTTGAGGGAGGCAAGACGGGTGGCGTTCGAGATGTACAGTGTCTCGGTGCCACCGACCCGGTCGGCGACATAACCCATACCGAAACGGCTAAACCCGCCGGTCCCGGAGGTCCAGCCGCTCTCCACACAGGCCGCATCATCGATATCGACGGTCTGCAGGCTGCTGTCGCTGTAGTTGATCAACGCCACACCGAGCGTTGACATGGCCATGGAAGACGGCGTGGTGTCCGAAAACTCACCGCAGTCAACCTGTCCCACGAGCGTGAAAGTAGCGGTGTATGGGTCGAACTGGTACAGCCCCTTGTCTTTGCTCATGACGTAAATGAACCGCAGCTTCTCGCTGCAGCCATCGTCGAGTGCGTCGGGGGTTCCTGAGTCTGGTGTCGATGTGTCCGGTCTGGACGTATCGGCGACAGTGGTGTCGCTCGGCGTCGTGTCGGCAGTCGTATCAGGCGCGATCGTGGTGTCGGAAGTTGTATCTTCAGGGCCGCCGATGTCTTCGGCAGCGGCATCGGAATCGTCTTCGGGTTCTTCCTCGGTGTCGTCGTTATTGACCGGGCGACCTCTTCCGTCTGATTCCTGGTTATCTTCAGTGGCGGGGGACTCTGCGTCGGACGAGCAGGCCGCGACGAAGGCGAGCGCGCTCACACAGAACAGACGGGGAACGAGTTGAAGCCAGCGCATCGCGGATTCCTGAGTAAGAGGGGCCTGAAATGCCACACAAACGTGCACATCGGAGGGTCTGTACATCATGGCTGAATCCGGGTCGACAGGTCATGTCAGGCTTCAGAATTGCGTAAGAAACCCTGCAAAATATTCGCACGTGCCGGTGACGGGTTTGTGAGTGTCGTCGCACGGCGTGTGGCAGAAGGCGATGTTTCGGGTTGGCAGCGAAAAAGTGGTGATTGGAGGTTGCGCAGGCCGCGGAAAACAGGAAATCTGGGCGTTGCACCAAATTTGAGGCAGCCTTGTATGCGACGCGCACCGACGTGTTTGAGATGCCGTGATTCTGTGGTTGGCAGCACTTGCAGGCACACGGTTCGCGGCGGGGTGCGCGCCCATGACAGAAGCGGTCTGAGCTACGGGCCCGGTCTGGCGATGTCGTGCCGTGTGTCGATACCAGAGAGGTGGTCTGTGGTTCGCATCGTGCTGCACCACGGTGGGTAGAGTTGGAACAACCGATGTCTTGTGAGACCGGACAACGCGAATGAAGTCGATCAGAAATCATGCTTCGGTGGCACGCGGTTGGTTATTGGTGATGTTCGGGGTCGTCAGCCCATCATGGCTGGTTTCCTGTGGCCAGGCGCCCGAGAGCAGTCTGGTGAGCGACACCGGTTCATCGACCGACGCTGACGTGGTGCAAATCCCGATTGCGGATGTGCCGACCGTCGGAGGGGATGACGTCGATGGCGGGAGCGTGGACGTGGATGGACGCGCGGACGTCGATGCGGGCGGGGCTGATGGCCTGGGCACGCTGTGTGACGATGAGAGTGACTGTGTGTTGCCGCTAACGTGTGTGTTCCCCGATGTGGGAGCACCAACAGGGGTGTGTACTTCTGCATGCACCGAGACCGCCGACTGTCCATCGGGTTGGCGTTGCTACACGCTGACAGATTCCGGTTCTGATGCGGTCAGACAGTGCCTTCCTGAGAACCTGTGCATCGACGGTGACGGGGACGGTTATGGTTGGGGTGGTGGTTGCGGGGGGCGTGATTGTGATGACACGCTGGACACGATCAACCCTGCCGCAGACGAGCTCTGTAATGCCCTGGATGACGACTGTGATGGTCGGATCGACGATAACTCGATCGAAGACCGAACAGACTGCGACACGGGGTTTACGGGCGCTTGTGCGGTAGGTCGGAACTCCTGCACGAACGGTACGCTGGACTGTGTGCCGGTGGAGAGCACCGAGGTGGAGCTGTGCGACGCCCTGGACAATGACTGCGATGGTCAGGTGGACGAAGGCGACGTGTGTGCGGGAGAGCCCTGTTGCTTTGGCGACAGTTGTCTGGGTGTCTGCGGCGAGGCGACGACGGCCGCCGATGGCAGCTGTGCGGCGCCCGAGTCCTGGGGCGACGACGTATGCGACGGTCTGGATAACGACTGCGACGGCGTTGTCGACAACGCCGTTCCCAATGAGGGCGTAGCCTGTGCGGCGGAAGCGCCCGGGCTTTGTGCTGCCGGCCAGATCGCCTGCCGCGAGGCTGGGTTGGTGTGTATTGCCGCGAGCCCTTCGACCGAGTCTTGTGACGCGGCGGACAATGACTGCGACGGCGAGATCGATGAAGACGGTGTATGCGGTGTAACGCCCTGCTGTTTCGGTGATGATTGCGACGGAGTCTGTGGGGTCTCGATTCTGGCGGACGATGGGACGTGCGAAGCACCTGCAGCGTATGGCGCAGAGGTCTGTGACGGTCTCGACAACGACTGTAACGGCCTGGTGGACGATGCTATCGCCGAGGAAGGAACACCTTGCGCGACTGGCGCCCCCGGGGTTTGTTTTGCAGGGCGGGCCGTCTGTGTCAGCGGTGACCTGCAATGTGAAGCGGACGTTCTGGCGAGCGCTGAGATTTGCGATGGCCTGGACAACGACTGCGATGGTACCCCGGACGATGACGACGCCTGCACCGGCGAGCCCTGCTGCTTTGCCGACCTCT
>JAGWVZ010000329.1 GCA_018970625.1 Myxococcales bacterium
AGCAGCAACAGCAGAGCGTCGTACCGGTGGAGCTGCCGGTAGGCAGCACGGGCGAGAGCGCCGCGGCTACGGAACAGGTCACGATTTTTCTGGAGGCCGATGGCACTTTCTCGTTGCGGCGCGGCGAAGATGACGTGCAGTCAGGCATGCAGCGAGGCGACCTGGAAGCTTCGCTTCGTGCGTTGTATGCGTCTTCGCCTGAGACAGCGTTGTTTCTGCGCGGTGACCGCGAGGTACGATACGGCGAGGTCATGCGACTACTGGACATTGCACGCGAGATCGGATTCCGCCGCGTGTTCAATGTCATTCAGGCGCCGGAATAGGACTTCCTGCGGTGTTATTCGGGTGCAGGGGGAGGATGATGCTGGCCACAAAACCCAGCGCATCACCCGGAAGCTGGCCGTCCGAACGCGAATCTTGACAGTTGATCCGGCAGTTGAAACAACACGGTGGAACACGGTGATCCACCCCGGTTTGCCTCATCATGCGTTACGTTCCCTTCATCATCGTCGCGTTGCTACTCGGTATAGCGATGTACGTCGTGCCCCGCTGGGCAGACAAACATGCGGTACATGAGCGACGGGCCGAGGTACTGGCGAATGTTGAGCGTTTGCGGGCTGAAAACGAAATGCTGCGTGCTCAGAATCAGCGTCTGTACCGTCAGGTACAGACCTTCTCGACAGATGCGTTGAGCATCGAACAGCGCGCGCGAGACGAGTTCCTGTTCGTTTATCCTGACGAGATCATCCTTGAATTCTCGCCCAACGGCGCAGCGACTCATGGCACGGAAGCCAGTCAGACGGCTAGCGCAGAGTAGGTCAGGTGCTGGTTGGCAGATTCAGGGCTTCTCACTGCTGTCCTGGCTACCGCTGCTGATGATGGTACCTGCCACGCAGCCATTTCACGTTGTGTGCGGGCTGTTGGTGTCTGTGCTGCTGTTCGTCTGGCGCCGTCGGGCTCTGCCCGCCGCACGTGCCGGCCTCAATGAGCCCATCGTGCTGGCGCTCGCGATTCTGGTGGGTACAGGCGACCTGCTGCCTGAACCCGCTATGATTTCCGTCGTCTTTACGGTGGCGGGTGCGTTGAGCGCCTTCGCGACTCGCCTGCCGGTGGCGGCGCTGATGGCGGCTCTCGCAACGGTGGATGCCGCCATGCACCCGGCCGCCCACTCCCCGATACAGGCGGTTGCCGGTGGCGCCGGCACCCTGATGGGGTTCATCCTCATGTCGGGTCTGCTGGCGACACCTGTTCACGGCGGTCGGGTACGTTCAACGCTCGAGGCGATTCTGCGCCGAGCCGCGAGCCCGGCTGCCACCAGCGGAGACGGCACGTTGAAACCCATCGTGCAGGACGCGCTCCGCGAAATGCAAACCACGGTACGGCATACCCTCGATATGGCGATGCACTCCATGGGTTGCAGCAGCGCCACAGTCGTATGGTTCGATGCCCACGACGGCCCGGCAACGCTCGCGCATGCCATCGGTTGTGACGAATCCGTTCGGCAGATCAGCGCCCGAAGTGGGATGCTTGCGATGCTGCGACGCCGTCCGGCACCGTTGAAGTATTCTGGCGTATCGATTCGTTCCGAGCTGCTGCCCTGGTATTCCGACGCTTGTTTGCCGCGTTCGGTCATGGGGATCGGGCTCGTCAATGATGGCATTCCTCTGGGCGCCTTTATCGTCGGACGGGACCACGAGAACGGCTTCGACGACGGCGACGCGATGACACTTCAGGCAGCGGGCGAACTGATTGTGGGCACGTTCCGCTCCGAACAGAGTGTCACAGAGCTTCGACGCATCGCCGAAGAAATGCAGGCCATCCGCAGGGCCGTCGAGACCCTGTACAAGGCGCTGACGGCAACGGATGTCTGCGACGCGAGCGCTCGAATCTTCGCCGACCAACTCGATCTGGACTACTTTGTTGTCCTGCGGCTGGTCGAGGCTGACGCACAGGAAGTCGTCTTCACGCTCCATGATCGCAGCGGTTTGCAGCCGGGCTTTCGAATCCCGCTGTCCGATGAGAGCCTGATCGCGCTCGCCGCGCGTTCTCATCAGCAACTTCCGCTGCGAGGGCGCGTCGACGATCCAGCCGAGGTGTACGGCGACCCCGGCTATATGCCCGACCTCGAAAGCGTGCTCGTCGTCCCGATTCTGATCGGTGGAAGATGCCTTGGCACCTGCGTTTTAGGTTCGGACTCCCGCGACGCATTTCCCCTGGCTCGACGAGCCTTTATCGACACTGTGGTCGCCAATCTCGCTGGCGCGCTGGCGAACGCGCTGGCCTATGATCAGGCGGTCGTGGCAGCGACCGTGGATGGCATGACCGGCCTGTTAAACCACCGTACCTTCAAAATGCGTTCGGCCGAGGCGCTGTTGCGTGCCGAACGCGGTCAGCGTATCGCCTGCCTTCTCCTGACCGACATCGACTTCTTCAAGAAGGTGAACGACACGCACGGTCATGCCACAGGAGATGTCGTCATCAAGGCTGTTGCCGAGGTACTCCGAAGCACACTCCGCAAGACAGACCTTGGCGCACGCTATGGCGGCGAAGAGTTCAGCATCCTTCTCGAGGAGACGGACCTCGCGCAGGCATTGGCTCTCGCCGAGCGCATCCGTCAGGCTGTCGGCCAGCTGCGTTTTGAAAGTGTCCATGGTCCTTTTTCCGTAACACTGAGCCTCGGTATCGCCGAGTTCCCGACGCATGCGAGCGAGCTGGCCGAGCTCATCGAATTTGCGGATCAGGCACTGTACGCGGCCAAACGGGGCGGCCGAAATCGAAGCGTGATGTACAGCAGTGCGGAGGTCGGCGTCGTGCCGGGGCGCAGTTGACACCGACAGGACTCTCTGGGGCGGAAGCCGCTGCTTGCCGACGGACCGCCCTCTAATCGCCCATACAGACGCCGATGGCGCGTGCCGTGCGCACCAGTTCGCCCTCAGGATCAACGGTGCGCTGCCGTCCGACGGCATCCTCGATGGGCACGTCGGTGACGTGGGTTCCGTGCAGGCAGACCATCCTCCCCGACGCTCCCGCCCTGGCCAGCTCCACGGCGCGCACCCCAAATCGGGTTCCCAGAACACGGTCGCAGGGCGTTGGCGTTCCGCCTCGCTGCAGATGTCCCAACACCGTCACCCTCGCCTCGTACTCACCAAACTGCATCAGGCTGTTCAAAAGTCGCTCGGCCGCCCCGCCCAGACGAGCCACCTTCCCCGCCGTCTGTTCGGCCACGAGCGAAACGGAGCCGCCGCCAGGCATTGCCCCCTCCGAGACGACGATCAGGTGAAAATGGTGTCCGGCCAGGCGACGGGCCTCCAGACAGGCGTGAATCGCGGCGATGTTGTAGGGGATCTCCGGAATCACGATGACATCGGCTCCGCCGGCGAGACCAGCCTGCACCGCGATCCACCCTGCATGCCGCCCCATGACCTCCAGCAGCATCGTCCGGTCATGGCTCTCGGCGGTCGTCCGGAGTCGGTCGAGCGCCTCTGTGGCCACACCGACAGCCGTATCGAATCCAAAGGTCACGTCGGTAGCCAGCAGGTCGTTGTCGATGGTCTTTGGAACGCCAATGACGCGTAACCCTTTGGCTGCAAGTCGGGCAGCGATATCCTGAGTCCCGTCTCCGCCAACAAAAATGACCACGTCCAGGCCAGCCGCACGGGCGTTCGCGATCACCCTGTCTGAGACATCCCGCTCGACCACCCCTGCCTCGGTTCGCACGGCGTAGCGAAACGGATTCCCACGGTTTGTGGTACCCAGAATCGTGCCGCCGCGGGCCAGAATGTCGCTGACTGACGCCAGCGTAAGCGTGGTGAGACCGTCCCCGCGGATCAGTCCTTCCAGACCATCGTGAATTCCGACGACCTCGCACTCCGAGAAACGCTCCGCGGCGCGCACCACCGCTCGAATCACCGCGTTGAGACCCGGACAATCGCCCCCTCCGGTACTGATTCCGATTCGCATGACCTTCCTGTATCGGTTTCGAACCAACGATGATTGCGCCGCCGACCCGATTCTGACATCAGGCTCTGCCATGATCACGGCACGCGACAACCACTCATTCCCAGTCCCCCTTCGTCGTCGCCGCGTCAAGACGGATGACGGTGTAGAGTTGTCCGTACAGGATGCAGGCGCTGAAGACGCCGATGCCCTGCTCATTGTGAATGGACCCGGCGCAGACTACCGCGCATGGCGTGGGTTCTTTACAGAGTTTTCACAACGATATCGGGTTGTTACATGGGACCTGCGCGGTACGTTTGATAGCGCGGCGCTGGTGGAGACCCATGAGCTGGGGCCAGAAGCGCACGCACGTGACCTGCAGGACATTCTTCGTGAGCTCGGGATCGAACGCAGTGTCGTGATTAGCTGGAGCCTGGGCTCGCAGATTGTGCTGGAGGCATGGCGACACTCACCCGACACCTTCCGCGGCTTTATCGCCGTGAACGGTAGCTACGGCCGGCCCTTTGAACGGTCAGCAAATCTGCGCGGCGTTTCATCGCTGAAGTGGGTCACGGACATGGTCCCCGAGCAGCAGGACCTGCTCGGAAAAGGCGTGCGCTTTCTGGAAGACCATCGTTCCCTGCTCCTGGCGGCCAAGGCGCTGCATCTGGTCTCGCCGGTGATCGACGAACAGAGTTTTCTGACCATCGCCGGTGCGTTCTCATCGATCAACATGACCGCCTATCGCTCGCTGCTGCATGCGTTTGGTCAACACGACGCTGAACATGTACTCGCCACGATTCGGTGCCCGTCGTTGTTCTTTACCGGTCGACGCGACCCGCTGATGCCGTCGCGCTACAGT
>JAGWVZ010000330.1 GCA_018970625.1 Myxococcales bacterium
CAGCCAGATAGCCCACAAGAAACAGAAACGCGACAAAGGTGCCCAGGCTCATCTGCTCGTTGACGACCTGAATGCCGCCAAAGATCAGCACCAGGACGGTGCTGATGCCGGGCATGAGGTCCAGCGTCGGCATGAAGATGCTGCGCACGCGCGCCAACCGCATCTGCTTCTCGAGGTGGCGCCACGAGTACCGTTCAAACCGCTGCGTGTCGTAGTCCTCGCGGGCGTAACCCTGCACAATCCGAATGCCGGCGAAGCTCTCGCGGGCGCGCTCCGTAAGCTGCGCCACATCGGCCTGCACATCCTCAAAGCGCTCGTACTCGCGGCGAGACAGCCGGTTGGTAATCCACGCAATAAAGGGCAGCGGCACCATCGCCAGAAGTGTGAGCGTGGGCGACAGGCCAAACAGCACGACCAGCACCAGCGACACAATCAGGATGGTGTCGCCACCGACGAGCACGCCAGGACCCAACATCATGCGCACGGCCCCGATATCGCTGGTGACAAGCGACATCAGGTCGCCCGACCGCGCGTGGTCGTAGTATCGACGGCTGAGCTCCAGCATGTGCCCGGCCAGGGCGTTGCGCAGCCGTTGCCCGAGCCGATGCGACGGCACGGCCACATACATGAGCATGGGGTAGCGCATGAGGTTCGCGAGCGCCTGCAGCAGCAGGTACATGCTGACCGAGAACCCGACCGTCAACCCCGCCTGCAGGCCCAGCGCACGCATGAGCGGAGGCGCTACCGGTGTCTGCCCGGTGAGTACCGCCTGTGTGGAATCGACCGCCGCCGCCATAAAGACGGGCGCGACCACATCACACAGATTGACCATAAAAAGGCTGGTCAGGCCAATCGCGTACGAAGGCGCCTCGTGCCGAAGCAGGGCTCCCACTCGCCGCAGGTCAGAGATGAGGGACATACGACTATCAGATTCATCCCGGCTCGGTCGCCGGCTTGCAGGACGCGGTGGTGTAGCGACGGGGCAGAGGTGTGTCAATCAGGCGAGTGTGCAGGGCGGCGGTGTCTGTGTGCGGGCGCTTCGATTCCACTCGCCCCCTTACTCCGCCACCGTCTGCACCCAACACTGTTTGCCGTCGAAGACCACCGCGCAGCAGGGCGGCGGTCGATTCCGCCCGGCCTGTTTGACCCCTGCCGCTGCGTCGTGTCACCTTGTCGGGGACGGCGCAGCCACCCATCCACGTTGCGCCGCCATCACCCCGACGGACCTTTTCGCATGACCAAACCGATCCTCATCACCGGCGCGAACGGATTTCTGGGTCGCGCCATTGTGACCGCCGCCCTGCAGCGCGGCCGATCGGTTCGGGCGCTTGTGCTGCCAAACGAGAACACGCCCGCCGAGTGGGAACACCGCGTCGATGTCGTGCGCGGCGACGTCACCGACTCGGCGTCGGTGAGTGGGGCAGTCGCAGGTTGTTCGGTCGTGCACCATCTGGCCGCGGTCGTCGGCGACGCTGGTCCCGAGGCGCTGCACCAGCGAGTGACCGTCGGCGGCGCCGAGCGTGTGATCAAGGCGTGCGTGGCCGAAGCTGCGCGGCTGGTGCTGGCATCGAGCATCACCGTGTATGGCCACCGGATTGCGAAGCAATTATGCGACGAAAATACCCCGATGGGAACAGCACAGGGCCCTTACTCACGCGCGAAACAGGCGCAGGAATTCGCGGTAACAGGTGCGATTCAATCTGGGGAATTATCAGCGGCAATTATTCGTCCTGCCAATATTTACGGCCCTGATTCCGGTCCGTGGTTTCTGGATTTATTGCGCGAATTACGCCGCGGCACACCGGCCATACTCGGCGACGGCTCTGGAAACGCCGGGCTGGCGTACGTCGATAATGTCGCCGAATTATTTTTTACCGTCGGTGAAATGCCTCAATTTCCTGATCATCCCCTTATCGCCATCGACGGGCTGGACGTCAGCTGGCAGCAATACGTCAGCGACGTCGCGCGCATCGCCGACCTCGCCCCACCGAAACACCTGCCGCTCGGCGTCGCGCGCGTGCTGGCGCCCATGCTCGAGACCACATGGAATGCGCTGCGCCTGAAGGGGCGCCCACCCCTGACTCGCGAAGCCTACAATCTTGTGGGGCACGCCAACCGGTTTGATAACTCGCTCACGCGCGCCGCGACCGGTTGGGCGCCGCGAGTGGGCTATGCCGACGGGTTGCGGGTGATGGGGGAGTCGTTGGGGCAGGGCGCAGCGGCGCGATAATGGAGGTGATGTATTGCGGCGCCGGCCTCAGAAGGTGGGCCGTGATGCGTAATGAAGGGTGCACGCGTGCCGCAGTCGCGTCGGTTGCCCGCCATGGGTCGCTGGTGGTAGTTCGTGCTTATGATCGTTTGGGCAACCATGAGGCGTCGCTATGGCACGTAGAGTTTTGTTGTGGGGGGCTGAGGCGCGTGTGTGGGCGCGGTGGCGACTCGCGCCGGTCGTGTGCGGCGTGACACTCACAATCGCATCGGCTGTCTCACCGGTCTGGGCACAGACGCGTGTCGAGGAACGCCCTGCAAGTGCCGTGCTTTCGATGACTTACGATCAGCCACAGGGAGAAACACCGGATCAACTCGGTGAGCGATCTGCGAGTGTGCCACCGGGAGAGTTCCCAGAGCAGTCCTCGCCAGTGCCCCTGTCGCCGGCGACCGCGCAGATGCCGGTCTTGGAGCTGACCGCCGCGGCAGCCGGCCCTGCCGCTGCTTCATCGAACTTCGTCTATATTGCACCAGGCTCGTTCATCATGGGATCGCCAATCGACGAAGAGGGGCGCGACCCGGACGAAACACAGCATCAGGTGACGTTGACGCGTGGCTTTTACCTTCAGACGACCGAGGTGACGCAAGCCGAATGGCAGCGCGTGATGGGTAACAACCCGTGGGCCTACGTGAGTTGTGGTAGCAACTGTCCGGTAGAGACGGTGACGTGGCTGCAGGCCGTTTTGTACGCAAACGCGTTGTCGCGGCTCGAGGGTTTTAGCGAGTGTTACGACAACATGGGTCATGTGCTGGGTGGCGGCAACATCTACGACTGTGCAGGCTACCGCCTTCCAACCGAGGCCGAGTGGGAGTACGCGGCGCGCGCGGGAACAACGGCAAGCCGTTACGGTGCGCTCGAGCGGGTGGCGTGGTACGAGGGAGACACCTGGAGTGGACCACATGCAGTGGGCCTGCTCGAACCGAACGCATGGGGTCTGTACGACATGCTGGGCAACGTGTGGGAGTGGACCCACGACTGGTACGGCCCCTACGGCGGTGCGGCCATCGACCCTGTCGGTGCTGCAAGCGGCTCAAACCGGGTGCTGCGGGGCGGCGGCTGGTGCTTCAACGCGCAGGGCGTTCGCGCAGCCATGCGATGCTCCGTCGCGCCCGGGGACCGCTACGATGACCTTGGCTTCCGTGTCGCCAGGACGGCCATTTAGGACGGCGCCGCGTTTTCCCGCTCTATGGCCTCTCACCGCCCCAGCGCCCCAATCGGCACCACACTCACCCCATCGGGCCGTCGGTACGCGTACCCGGTGCTGGTGATGACAACCAGCGCAGCGGGCGCCCCGCAACGGTCGTGATCAACGCGATTGGATAGCTCGAGCAAAGACTTCGCGGCGGCGTCGATGGCGTTCAGGCCGAGCTTCACTTCGAAAGCAGCCCAGCGGCCGTCGCGAAGTTCGATGATGGCGTCGGCTTCGAGCCCGGTGTTGTCGCGGTAGTGAAAAACCTGACCGTCGAGTGGTTGTGAAAGAATGCGAAGGTCGCGCACGACCAGGCTCTCGAAGAGCAAGCCCATGAGGTTGAGGTCGCCGAGCAGGCGGGCCGGGCTCGCGCCCAGCGCTGCGACGGCCAGCGATGGGTCGACCAGATGGCGTTTGGCCGTTTGCCGCAAGCGCGATCGCGAGCGCAGGTGGGGACCCCAGGCGGGCTGTTCTTCAAGAATCAGGATCCGTTCCAGCGCCTGCAGGTCCATGCGAACGGTCTCTGTGCTGGTTGGTTCGTCGGCTTGTCCGAGGTCGCGCGCCAGATTGGTCGTTGTGACTTCGGTAGCTGTGTTACGCGCGAGCGACTGCAGAAGTCTCCGAATCCGCTGCGGATTTCGGGCTACGCCGTCCACGCGGGACACATCCGCTCGGCACACTTCCTCGACATAGTCCGACGCGTAGCGAAGGCTTGCGGACATCGACAGATTTCGCGCGGCCGGCCAACCACCACGACAAATGACCTCGGCTGCCCACGCAATCGACCGCCCGGTCTCCAGTGCTCGCACGGCCTCACCGGCCATCAATCTCGCCAGCGAAACCTCGCCGCTCGACCAGCCCGACTCAGCAAGACTCATCGGGCGCATGCGCAGGCGAGACAGCCGCCCCGCTCCGGTGTGACGAAGCAAATCGTCTGCGGGTACGGCCGAACCAGCCAGAATGAACTGACCGACAGCCTGTCTGGCGTCGACTTCTCGGCGCATCGCGTTCCAGATTTCCGGGACCACCTGCCACTCGTCAAGGAGCCGCGGCACCGGCCCCTGCAACACCAGAGTGGGGTCAATCACAGCCAACTGACGAGCTGCCAGGTCGGTATCCAGCGCCACCATGCTGCCAGACACACGCTGACCGGTCGCGGTCTTGCCACAAGCCTTCGGCCCTTCAATCAGTACAGCACCGGCAGATTGCAGGCGCTCCTGAAGCTCAGTATCGGCAATGCGGGAAACGTAGGACATCGGTCGGTCTTCTTTGGCAATCAACGCTATACGTTACAGGCGCTTATGACGTGTGGTCTGGCGCT
>JAGWVZ010000331.1 GCA_018970625.1 Myxococcales bacterium
CCGCGAGACTTGCGTCGAGCGCCGTTTGCAGGCCGCGAAGAGGCTCGGATTCCGGTTCCCGCGATAGATGCCACCTGGCTTCACGACCGCATCGCCTGGCAGTTTCTGGTCATTCCGTTTTTTATACCCAACCAGCAGCCGCTCTATGGGTCGGACTACGCGCTCGCCAGACAGGGCTCCCCCGTCGCCGACACCTTGCCACTGGGCGCCATCAACCAGCTTGTGGACCCCTCCACGGAGGACCGCGTCAACCCGGCTCTCACACAGACCGAGCTGCCAGAAGAGTGGTTGCGAAATACGCAGCTGGGCACACGAGTCACCTCGTCGTACGGTAACATGGACGTCTCGGCGTCGTGGTACTGGGGGTACGATCGCAACCCGTGGGTGTACATCTCGCCGTCCGTGCGGGATTTTGCGCGCGTGCTTGGCGAGCAGCCGGCCGACGCACCGCTCATCTCGCTGAACGCGGACACGCTCGCGGTCGCGGGCCCGCTGATTGATGACATCAACGCGGGTAAGACGCTCGTCGAGTCTTCCTACCGTCGCTATCAGGTATTTGCACTCGATGGCGTGCGTTACGCAGGCCCTGTCGGATTGCGCTTCGAGAGCGCGTTCAGTCCCGTTCGCACAGGGTATCTGACAGGCCTGACCAGCGTTCGACGACCACAGCTCACCACGGCTGTAGGCCTCTCTTACGAAGGGGAGTCGACGGTGGTGGTGTCACTGGAGGGTTTCTACGCCCACACGTTCGCACAGGACGGCGATGGCGAATGGTTGCTGGAAACCGACCGTCAATGGGGCACCGCGGCGGCGCTTCAATGGGATCTGGCCTCGGTTTCACGCACGGGGAGCGTCTGGAACAACGCGTCGCTGCAGGTCGCGTCACTGTTTTTCCCAAATGGGCAGGACCTCTTCGTGTTCCCCGCTGCCGTCTGGGAGTTCGAGCGGGGCCTCAAAGTCGAAGCCGGCGTCGCGCTGTTCTCGTCGTTCGACGACGACAAGGCGACCATCGGTGATGTCGTAGACTGGAATGATTCCGCGTGGTTGCGCGTGAGCCACGTGTTTTGAGCCTGTGCAGGGCGGCAGACGTGCCAGGGGGGCCGTCGCGACAGCATGATGGCAGATCCGGGGCTGCCCGGAGCGATCGTGCGACGGCGTGTGTGCGTCTGAACAACGGCGGTCTTACCTCACGCTGGACCGAACGACCGGGTTCGAGAGTACCCCGATCTCGTCCATGCTGACGGTCACCACATCGCCCGCCTGCAGCGGTCCGACGCCCGCGGGGGTGCCCGTACTGATGATGTCTCCGGGCATCAGCGTCATGATTCCGCTAATGAAAGAAATGCACTCGGCGACCGTGAAGATCATGTCGTCGCACGAGGACTCCTGACGCAGCTCACCATTCACATGGGTACGAATACTCAGCGCTTTGGGATCCAGACCGGTCACGATGGCAGGCCCAAGCGGTGCGAAGGTGTCGAATCCCTTCGCGTGGGTGTAACGTGCCTGCGCACGCTGAATATCGCGGGCGGTGACATCATTCATCAACGTGTATCCGAGTACATGTTGCATGGCTTCGGCTGCTGTCACCGCAGTCGCGCGGGAGCCGATGACCACCGCGAGCTCCCCCTCATAATGAACGTCCTGACTGGTGGCCGGCAGCTGTATCGCCTCACCATGACCAATGATGGCGCTGGTAGGTTTCATGAAGATCAGCGGCTCGCTGGGGAGCGGCTTCTTCATTTCTTCGGCGTGGCGACGATAGTTGAGCCCAATGCAGATGATTTTGGTGGGCTGGACGGGAGGTAACGGCTTCCAGGACTGTTCAGGCTCGTGCGACTCCATCAGGTTGTGCAGGGAGTCTCCGATGAAGCGCCTACCGTCGTGATCGACCCGCAGCCACATCGCCTTGCCGGAGCGTTCGAACCGCGTGATTCGGGAGCGGGGACTCATGATCATACCGGGGTGCAAGCGTGTTACACGAAACGAAAAAGCCCGCGCTAGCGGGCTTCTCAGGCAGGCAGGGAGAGCAGGATTACTCTGCGGAGCCTTCGGCTTCGACGACCGGATCGGACAGGTCGAAGTGGATTTCCTGCGTGTAGCTGCAGAACCCCATGAAGTCGTAGGCGTTGCGCGCAAGCGGTCCTTCAGCCGGAATGACCGTGGGCACCATGCCTTCGACGGGCGTGCACAGGAAGTTATGACCGACGATGTCGGCGGCAGCAGGCATTTTGCCATCGAGGGTCAGCACGACCGGCTTGGGCTCGTTCGACACGTTCACCGGAACGGGGGTCTGGTCCTCGGAGTTGGGTGCCGCTGCGTACGAGGTGAAGGTACAGGGAGTGCGACAGGGCTGACCGTCCGCTCCGAGAGCTGGCCTGCCGTTGAACGTGACTTCGGCACCGGGTGGGTTCGAGGTGACGGTGACAGCTGCGTTTGTGATACGAACCGGCTGGCCTTCTTCCGGGTTCTCCGGCGGCTGCCAGCGAACGCGCCACAGGTACTCCTCGTATGCAGGAATACCGGGTGCGAGGTCACGCTCCTGGAAGTACAGGCAGTTGGATGCACCGAAGTTGATGCTTCCGGGCAGGCAGAGCTGGAAGTTGAACTCAGCGCGATACTCACCGGTGCGAGCGTTCTGGCTCCAGAGCGTGTTGAACACATCCGCAGCGGGCAGAATCTGCACCACCTTGTCCTGGAAGTTCACGCCGCCATCGATCGTGAACGACGTCTCTGCGTCTGCAGGGATACCCTGAAGCTCGATGCGGGTGGCAGCGCGCAGGGTCTGGCGTCCGACGTTGATGAAGGGCTGGATATTATCGCCGGAGACGAGCAGCTGAGCCGGCGTAGTGACGACGGTAATGGTGCCGATCTGGGGCGCGTTGCGAACGGATTCACGACGGGCTTCGTCTTCGACACCACGGTACTTGGCCTGAAAATATGCCGGACAGTCAAAGCCATCCATTTGAAGGTCCAGACAGTGCTTTTCGTCAGCGGACAGCGACACGTAGACACCGGCGAGCGCGCCGATACCGAGCACGAGCGCCACGAGCACCACGACGAACGATGCACGCGGAGCGGGCTCGTCGAGCACGATACGGTCCACGATCTCATTCAACGGGCGCTCGTCCGAAGCCTGGTTGAAGATCGCGGCCACATTCTTGGCGTTGTCCCAATAGTCGGGATCATAGCTCTCGTCGGAAGACGAGGCCGAGGCGTCAGACACCGACGAAGCCACCGGCGCAGTCACATCTGCCTTCGAAGCGTCGGCTTTCTTGCCCAGATCAGCCTTCTTGCCCAGATCTGCTTTCTTGCCGCCATCGCCCTTACGATCGCTGCCCGGCTTGTCTTTTTTGGACAGCGACGGTGCGGGTTCCGGAGCCGATACTTCAGCCTGAGCGGCTGCCTCGTCCAGCGTCACCGCAGGCGTCTTCTCGGCCTCCGCGGGCACAGGCGCCTCAACCGACTCATCGGTAGGCTCCTCGGTTAGCGCATCCGGGGTTTCCTCGGACGTCTCTTCAGAAACCTCCTGAGGTTCCTGTTCCTGCGTTCCGGATTCGGTGGTTGTTGACTTGTCCTTGTTAGCCATGCGGAACCTGCAAGTGCGGCGGTGGCCGCCGAGAGCGGAATTCGGGCCAGAGAAATACGGTCGTAGCTATGCGATTGTCAATCAACGCATACCCACGGGGCAGCGCCTCTACTTCAACTGACCCATATCGGGCAAGGATAAGCAGCGACATCCAGATGTCACAACGCGCTATTTTGATCTCCCGGTTGACGAATTCACTCTCGCGTCCACCTTGCCTTTCGCCGTTGACACCGTCGCTCGCTCGCGACACACCCACCCCGCCCGACCTCCGTCGCGTCTCGCGCTGGCCTCGTCGTCACGCCAGCGCGCCCTCCAAGGTTCTGATCATGAGCATTTTCAGCTGGTTTTCCAAAGACTCCTCCCTGCAACGGCGGCGCGAGACAGCTCTGAAAAAACTCACCAACATGTTCTATCAGACCATCGATCGAAGAGCCGCCGCACATGACATGGCCAAACTCGCGGCTGACGGTGACGAAGAGGCCGTCCTCATTCTCCTCCGTCGATTCGAACATATCGCACCCAACCACTTCGTCGATCAGGACGAAAAAGAGCTCGTCCATAACCTGCTCGTAGAGCTCGGCGAACGAGCGGTACCCACGATCCGCACCCACATTCGAAAGACCGGACAGCCCGTGTACTGGGCACTCCGGGCGCTGACTGAGATCGAAGGCCCGGAGCGCGTCCGTACCTATCTGGCCGACGTACTGCGCGTGACCGACAACGGGTACTGGCGCGACCCGCAAAAGAAACACAACCTCGTACAGGCAGCCGTCGAGGTCGAAGACGACGCCATCTGCGAAGCGCTCATCCCGTTCCTCGAAGATCACCACGAGGACATCCGCTATGTCGCCCTTGACGCTCTGCTGCGCTTCAAACGTCTCGAGGCGCGTGAGTCATTGCTGGCGCGACTTGCCGGTGAAGAGGAAAGTCAACGCCTGCAACAGCGTCTGCTGCAGGGTTTTGTTGAGCTCGGCTGGCCCGTGACGGAGTCTGCCGAAGCCGTGCAGAAGCGCCTGCCGCGTGGCTACAAACTCAACGAAGCCGGCGCGATTATCAGGGCGTAATGCCGCCCTGACAGGTTGCTCCCGAAGGAACACGAGCTCACGCTGGCTAGCGATTGCGGAGGTCAGCTTCTGTAATCTTCAAACCACACGCTGCTGCATCTGTGGGTGGAAACACCTGACGA
>JAGWVZ010000332.1 GCA_018970625.1 Myxococcales bacterium
AACGGGGTTGGGCCACGCCGACGGGTACGCCGGCGAGCTGTTCACGCATCGCAGAAATGACCTGTGCATAATTTCCGGCGCCAAACACTGCGCTACCTGCGACGAATGCGTTTGCGCCGGCTGCCGCCACCTTGCGGATATTGTCGACCTTCACGCCACCGTCGACCTCGATGATCGGATTCATACCAGCGGCAGCCGAAAGCGCGCGCAGGTCACGGATTTTATCGAGTGCGGAGCCAATGAACGACTGACCCCCAAATCCGGGGTTCACGCTCATGACGAGAATCAAATCGATGTCTTCGATGACATATTTCAGCACATCAACAGGCGTATGGGGGTTCAGCGAAACCCCCACCTTCGCGCCGGTCTGGCGAATCTGCTGCAGCGTGCGGTGCAGGTGCGTGGTGGCCTCGGCATGAACCGTCACCAGGTCGGCTCCGGCGGCGACGAACGACTCCACGTAGCGCTCGGGCGCTTCTACCATGAGGTGAACATCCAGACATGCGTCCGTGACCTTCCGAAGGCCCTGCACGACGACCTGACCAATCGTAATGTTGGGCACGAAGGCGCCGTCCATGACGTCCACGTGAATCCAGTCAGCACCCGCTGCGAGCACCGAGGTGACCTCTTCGCCAAGCCGCATGAAGTCCGCGCTGAGGATCGAAGGGGCGATAATAAAGCGGGATGGATCGAGGGTTAGCGACATGGGCCTGCGACCTTTGGCGTTACGGAGCGGAGCGCCGCCGCATGCGACACCGGGTGAACGTATCGGCGGCAATGCGGTCGGGCCATAGCGTGATGCAACCATCGCGGTCAATCAGGCTGCTCCAGTCAACGCCGGGCTCTGCTGATTCGACGGAGGGCGGATCGACCACGAAGTCCGGGTGGCGCGCAAGGAAGGACCTGACCTGTTCAATGCCTTCCGCCCGGGTGAATGTGCACACGACGTACAGCAGCCACCCACCGGGCGCGACCAGCGGCGCAACCGAATCCAGAATGGTACGCTGAACGTGGGCAAGTGTCTGGATGTCGGCGAATTTTCGGTTCTGGCGAACTTCGGGGTGCCGTCCGATGGTGCCGAGACCGCTGCAAGGTGCGTCCACGAGAACGACCGCGAACGGCGCCTCCTGCTGCAACGCCGCCGGTGCCGGGTCGGGGATGTCCCACGCTGCCACCACCGCCTGCGCGTCATTGAGGGCACCGATCTGCCTGAGTTTACTCGCGTTTCGGTCGGTACACACCAGGCGTGAACCGGGATAACGGTCGTGCAGCTGCACGGACTTTACCCCAAGGCCCGCGCACGCATCGAGCACCGCCCCGTCAAGGGTCGGTGGCAGACACAGCACTGCCAGCTGAGCTCCGGCGTCCTGAATGGTGAGCTGCTCGGGCCACGCTTTCAGCGCTTCCATCGCTGAGCCACCCCGCAGCGTCACCGCGCCCGGTACGATGGCATGCACATCCGCTTCGAAACCGGCCTCCCCGAGCTTCATCAGGGCGGCGTGCACATCTCCATTGCGCACCCGCAGATGAACGGGGGTCGGATCGTTCCAGCGTTGACCGACCGCATCGCAACGGTCTGCCGGCAGTTGCTCCACGAGCTCGGCTGCGATCCAGCCCGGCACGGCGATTCGTCGGGCGAGATCGACCACCGGATCACCGGTCTGCTCCGGCGTGAATGCCGTGCCAGCGTCGCGCGCGAGCCCACGAAGAACCGCATTTGCGACTCCTGACAGTCCCGCATTCGTCTCGCGCCGAATCAGATTCACGGCTTCATTCACCGCCGCCGAAGCCGGAATCCGGGCCGACAACCAGCCCAGCTGATAGGCCGCCACACGGAAGTGATGCCGAGCGCGCGGTGGCATGGACGAGAGTCCGCTCCGCAGCCGTCGCGTCAGCGCATCATCGATCAGGTCGCGCCAGGTAAGCACACCATAGACGAGCAGAGTGGCCAGTGCTGCGTCCCGGCGGTCGCCATGGAAATGGCGCAACTCGCCGTCGATCGCCTTTTGACTCCACGCGCCTTCGTCAATCACGCGTTCCAGAATACGTGCTGCCAGAGCACGGGCACTCAGCGGTGGGCGTGCTGCGCCCGGTTCCATCTCACCCATCGGAATCGCCTGTCGGCCCGCGGTCCGGGCGCGGCGCGCGAAGCGCCGAAAAGAGAGTACGCACGCGGACCGTGTGCGCGGCAAATGCATCCGTTGCTGCCTTTACGGCACGGTGCACGGTGTCAGTATCTTCCGCCAGAATCATCAGGCAAGGCTGTTGACCGACCAGGCCAACCTGCAGCGCCCCGGCATCCCAGGCAGCCTCGCGCGCCGGAAAAAAACCAGGAATATGCCGACCCAGCTCGGCATCCTTCAGCCAGTCCATGCCCGCACGCCGAACGGCGGGCGCATCACTGGTCGCGAATCCGGTCTGCAACTCGATGAGCCTTCCCGCTTCACGGATCACTTTCCGATACGGCACCTGCATCGTAAGCACCGACTTCCATGGAGCGTCTGACCACGGTACGTCCAGTCGCATCACCGCCCCATGCCATGCCGGTGACCGGTAAGCGTGCAGCCAGGGGTGGTGCACATCGGCGCAGAACACCACGAAGCCGCGAAGCGCAGCATCGGCGACATGCGGACGAGGCCACGCGCCACTGCCTGAGTCGGCTCGCAAAACGGCCTCGCGGAGCACGTAGTCGGGGATTTTCCAGTAGGCCTGACGCCCCGCTGCAAAGCGCAAGGCCGCTCGCACCAGCGCGGCTTTCAGAACCAGGTCCCACGCCAGCCCGTCGCCGGCAGAAAAATTGCTCTCCACGAAGAGTCGCCGGGGATGCCTCACAGGGCGCAAATCCTCCGCAATAGACCCCACCACCAGCTCCCACTCCGGGAGCTCCTCGGGAACGCCATCGAAAAATACCTCATAACCCGAGCGGGGCGTGTCGACCGCGCTGTCTAACCACGCCTGAATACGCAGCTCGGCGAATGGAATGGCCACCGTATGAGCAATCGGCCCCACATGGGCCGCTACGGCACTCGCTGAACCGCCTGCGCTCATTCCACAAGCCTCTCAGCCGCCGCGCCGTCCACCTGCGCCCCGCGTGCGAACTCGGCACCGGTCACCAGTTTGCGACCCGGTCGTTGAACTTCCTGCAGCTCGACCTGCAGCCCGTCCCACGCGTTCAGCCAAAGCGAATCGTCGGTAACACTCAGCGTGCCGGACGGACCCTGAGCAGGGCGGTGGGTTGCCCGTGCGCGGTGCAACGCCAGACGCTCACCCGCGACCTGTATGGCCACTCCTGGCCAGGGTGACATCCCATTCACCCAGGAAGCTGCCGTCTGGGCGGAGTAGTCCGGGGGCAAATGTCGATGTTCACGGGTCAGCATGGACGCGTAGCTCGAGCGCGTCGCGGGTTGCTTCTGCGGCTGACACGCCCCGCTCGCGATTCGTGGCAGTTCGCGCATCAGCAGGGTAGCTCCCAGGGCTGCCAGTCGCTCGTGGAGCTCGCCGGCGGTCTCGGTGTCCCCAATCATGGTGGCGTCCATCGCGTACACGGCACCCGTGTCCAGACCTTTCTCCATGTGCATCAACGCGACACCGGTTGCCGCGTCGCCCGAGGCGATGGCCCACTGGATTGGAGCGGCCCCCCGCCACCGCGGCAGCAGGGACGCATGCAGATTCAGCGGAGCAACCCGCGGCAAATCGAGCACCCGCTGACGCAAAATCTCACCATACGCAGCCACAATGAAAAAATCGGCATGCTCGGCAGCCAGCCGCTCGACACTACCCTCGACCTTCAGAGACTCGGGCTGCCAGACCGGCAATCCAGCGCTGCGTGCTGCCTCTACGACGGGCGGAGAGCGAAGCTGGCCACCACGGCCTGCCGGTCGATCCGGCTGCGACACCACCAGCGTTACATCCACCTCGCGGCTGGCCACCAACGCCTGCAGCGCAGGTACGGCAAACCCCGGTGTCCCCATAAACACCACACGCATGGTCACTCCGACGGGGTAAGGCCGCGACGTTCAAGAATTTTTCGATACTTGCGAAGCGCGACGCGCTTCTCGAATATCGCCAGTCGCTCGGTGAAGACAACACCGTCCAGATGGTCGATCTCGTGCTGCAAGGCGACCGATAGAAGCCCGGTTGCCGACACCGACCGCTTTTCTCCCGTGCGAGTCTGGTACTCGACGGTCACTTCGGCCGCGCGTTTGATATCGTTGTAAAGGTCTGGGAAGCTCAGGCAACCTTCCTGCCAGACCAGCTGACCCTTCCGCTCCACAATCACCGGATTCACGAGCTCATACAGCTGCGAGGGCTCGCCGTCTCCCACGCAGTCAATCACCGCGACCCGCCTGAGCTCTGCCACCTGATTGGCCGCCAGACCGACACCGTTCGCTGCATACATCGTCTCGGCCATCGACTCGATGAACTGACTCAGCTCCTCGTCGAACGTCTCAACGGGGCGCGCAGGGGTAGTCAGCGCCGCATGGGGATACAAAACGATAGGCAATACGGCCATGACGTCCTTTTCCAGGGTGGGGGCTCAACAGACGTCCCCCCTTGCTAGTGTTCACGCACTCACCGTGCAAGCGGTGAGAACCATGAAGCCAGGGCGATCGCAAAGTCGTGAGCCCGGGTGCGGCGAGCCTTGACGTGATCCGGGCTGGATGATCTTCGCTTGTTGCCTCGGCATGTCGCCGTGGCTGACGGCGAGGTAGCCATGGACGTGCAGACGGATTGCTGG
>JAGWVZ010000333.1 GCA_018970625.1 Myxococcales bacterium
GGCGCTGGACGCCGAGTCGGTTGGTCTGCGCTGGCGCCTGGGCCTGTCGCTGGTGCACAGCGGTCGCGGTGGTCAGGGCCGCGACGTCTGTGAAGACCTGCTGCGGACGCATCCCGACGAGCCAATGGCCTACTATTGTGTGGGGGTGTCGCATCTGATGGCGCGTCGCCACGAAGAGGCGTCCGCCATTTGCGCGCAGGGACGGCAGCGCGACGATTCGCACGCGTTGCTCTGGTACTGCGAAGGCATGGCGGCCTTGACAGCAACCCGGATGGATCAGGCGACTGCGGATTGCGAACGGGCGGTCGAGCTGGCGCCTCAGGAGGCGCTTGGCCACTACTGTCTTGGGCAGATCGCGACCGCTCAGGCGGACTATGACGCCGCGCGCCGGCACTACGAACATGCGATGGCCCTGAACGAGCGCCTTTCCGAAGCGCGGAGCGCGCTGGGCGACATGTTGTCGCTTGCCGGCCAACTCGAAGAGGGAGAGCAGGTGTTGCGTGCGGCGCTTGCGATGGGGGGCGGCTCATCGGACGCCCACATGCTGCTGGGTCAGAACCTGCTGTTGCAGGAGCGCTATGACGAGGCGTGGGACTCGTTTGAAGAAGCGGTACAGCTCAACCCGGACAATGCGGTGGCGATAGCCCGACAGGGCCAGACACGTCAGGCGCAGGGTCGGCTGGCCGAGGCGGTCGAGCGCTTTCAGCAGGCCGCCGCGTTGCAGCCGCATGAATCGTTGTGGCCGAGGATGGCGGTCGAGGCGTTGCTTGTGGGTGGCGACACACCTGCCGGCCTGGCGCTGGCGGACGAGACGCTGCGTCGTTTCCCCGGTGACGTGGCGCTGCTGACACTGCACTGTCAGGCAGCCATGCAGCTGCGCGACTGGTCTACCACGGCAGACAGCTGTGCAAGGGCGCAATCGGCGGCTCCCGAGAGCGCCGCTCCGCTGCTGGCACTGGCGATGGTCGCGATGGCCGAGCAGGACGGAGCCACCGCCGAGAGCCTGCTCGAACGCAGCGTGGCGTTGCAGGCGCCCGACGCGGTTACCCTGTTCAATCTGGGTCTGGCTCGCCTGTGGCAGGACGACTTTGGCATGGCGCTGCAGGCCTTTGAGCAGTCATTGGCGTTGGACCCGACGATCGCGATGACCGCGGTGGGCCGAGCGCAGGCGCTTGAAGGTCTGGGGCGCACGGACGAAGCGCGCGGCGCGTGGTGCGACGCCATCGGCCTGGACCCTTCGCAGACCGACTGGCATCGCATGTGCCCCGAAGCCGTTCAGCGCCAGTGACGGTTCCGCCGAGGATGTTGCAGGGCGGCGGTAGAGCGGCGCGTTTTCGTTCGACGACTAGGCTCCTGCGAAAATGAACTCCCTTACGCGCGGGTGGTCGCTGGCGCGAATGTCATCAGGCGTTCCAAACGCAATGATTTCGCCCTGATAGAGCATGGCGATCCACTGGCTGATGCGAAACGTGCTGGCCATGTCGTGGCTGACGATCAGCGCGGTGGTTCCGAACTCGGCCTGCGCCTCGACGATCATGTCGTTGACGTAGCTGGTCATGACCGGGTCAAGCCCCGTGGTGGGTTCGTCGTAAATGATGATGTCGGGATTCGCGACGATAGCGCGGGCCAGGCCGGCCCGCTTTTTTTGTCCGCCTGAGATCTCGGCGGGCATTCGAGCGCCCAGATGGTCAATCTTCAGGCGGGTCAGCGTCCGATAGGCGAGCTCAAGCGCTCGTTCGCGTCCGACGGGTTTGGCGTTGGGCGCCTCCAGGAGCGGGAAGGCGACATTTTCGAGAATGGAGAGGGAGTCAAACAGAGCTGCGCCCTGAAACAGCATGCCGAAACGCAGGCGGGTCTGCACTCTCTCGGGGCCGGTCAATGACGCAAGATCGCGCCCGAACACCTCAACAGAACCAGAATCTGGCGTAAAAAGGCCAAGAATATGCTTCATCATCACTGTTTTACCGCTGCCCGATCCACCGATGAGCGTCGTCACCTTACCGGGGAGCACGTACATGTTCATGCCGCGCAATACCTTGCGGTCGCCGAACGATTTGTTCAGGTCGCGCACGCGCACCACCGGGGGTTCGGGGGGGACCGGTAGCTGCTCCCACGTGAGCCCACTCAATGAATGGTCAGGCGGCGATTCGACCTGCTCGACGCTGGTCGTGCCAAGGCGACTGCTTGCGGTGTCCGTGAACCGACGCACCTCGACCACGTCGGTGGCACGCGCCTCATCGGGGGTGCCTCGAAAGGTGATGCGCCCCTTGTGAAGCATGGCGAGCGAGTCAGCGAGCCGAAACGCGCTGGCCATGTCATGGCTGATGATGACGCTTGTGATGGAGAAACGCTGCCGAATGTCGAGCAGCATGGTGTCGACGAACTCGATCATCACGGGGTCAAGACCCGTGGTTGGCTCGTCGAAGAGCACGACTTCGGGATCGGTGATGAGGGCCCTCGCCAGGCTGACCCGCTTTTTCATGCCCCCAGACAACTCCGACGGCATCAGCCCGGCGGCGTCGGAAAGTTTCAACAATTCAAGCAGCTCCTGCACGCGTCTCTCGATGGCCGCGCGTTCGGCTCGACCGTTTTCAACCATGGGAAACGCAACATTTTCGGCCACCGTCATGGAGTCGAACAGCGCATAATTCTGAAAGAGGGTCGCGACGCGCAGCCGAAGCTGGCGCAGCTCGGCCCGCGAAATCTGCGAAGTGTCCCGACCAAACAGGCGAACGGAGCCCGCATCGGGTAGCGACAGACCATTCATGAGCCGAATCAGAACAGACTTCCCTGAACCCGACTCCCCCATGATGACGGTCGACGTACCGCGCTCGATCGAGAGCGTAAGGCCATCGATCACAGCGTGGTCGCCAAATCGCTTGACGACCTGCGTGAGTTCGATGACCGGCTCATTCATGGTAATTCACATGGAGGAATGGGACTTCACACTTTCAAGCATGCGTCAGCTGCGATAGACCATGATTGTGCGTCGAGCGACAAGCTTCGGGATGACGTACGGGGAATGGTGACTATAACCCACGACATCATACCAGCGGCAACCAGCAGCGTGACTGCATGTTGCCGGGCGTTGAACCAAGAGGAAGAACATGAGCAGCTCAGGAAATAACAACGGCTGGGGACAGCCCCCGCAGAACGCCAATCAGGGCTGGGGTCAGCCCCCGCAGGCCAACAACAACGCCTGGGGACAGCCCCCGCAGAACGCCAATCAGGGCTGGGGTCAGCCCCCGCAGAACGCCAATCAGGGCTGGGGTCAGCCCCCGCAGGCCAACAACAACAACGCATGGGGTCAGCCCCCTGCCGCGAACGCGAATCCGTGGGGCGGTCCGCAGCCGCAGGCGAACCCCAACGCGAACCCCGCTCCCAACCCGTGGGGACAGCCACCGCAGGGCAACCCCAACCCAAACCCGGGTCAGGGCGTGCTTAATATGAACCAGCAGACCTTCCTGACGAAGGTGTTCGGCTGGATGGGCATGGGCCTTGGATTGACGGCCGTCGTCGCGTTTCTGACGTACGCGACGGGCCTCATTTACGTCGTCATGCCCGTGGCGATGGTGTTGTTTCTGGGAGAGTTGGCGCTTGTCTGGTGGCTGTCGTCACGCTGGCAGTCCATGAATCCTGGCACGGCGGTAGGAGCGTTTCTTGGCTACTCCGCGCTGAACGGCCTGACGCTCTCTGCCATTTTCGCCGTGTACAACCCGATCTCGATCGCGCTGACCTTCGTGGGAGCAGCGTCGATGTTCGGCTTCATGTTCGTGCTGGGCATCACCACGAAGCGGGATCTGGGCCCGATGGGCCGTTTTCTCGCCATGATGGTCTTCGGCCTGTTTGTCGTCAGCCTGCTGAATCTGGTCGCCGGCATGTTCGGGCTTCTGGGAACGGGCACCGCAGCCATGATCAGTTGGGGAATCTCGCTGGTGGGTGTGTTCGTATTTGCCGGCCTGACCGCGTATGACGCCCAGAAGCTGAAGTTGATGTCAGAGCGTGGCTTCGCCTCGCATGCGGATGAAACACGCGCGTCCGTCATGGGGGCGCTGGTGTTGTACCTCGACTTCATCAACCTGTTCCTGTTCCTGCTCCGCCTGTTTGGCGGCCGCCGCGACTGAGAGATTCGCATGCCCGTTCTGAATGTGAGCGACGCGGAGTTCGAACGTGAGGTCCTGTACAGCGAAATCCCTGTACTTCTGGACTTTTACGCCGACTGGTGCGGCCCCTGTAAGGCCATCGCGCCGCTGGTTGAAGACCTGTCGCGGTCGTATCAGGGCCGCGTCAAGTTCGTAAAAATCGATGTGGACCGCAACCCGGCCTCGGCCGAGGCGTTCCGAATTCAGTCCATTCCCACCATTGCGTTCCTGCACAACCGCCGAGTCATCGACATGATCGTTGGCGCGGTAGACCGGGCGCGTCTGGTGGCGACGCTCGACAAGATCGCCGGCCCTGTGCAGTCAACCGGACCCGAGCTCTGGGAGGTGGATCGGGTGAAGGATGGCCTCATCGCGCGCGAGGTGACGCCGGTCGACGTCCGCGCGGAGGCTGACTTCAAGCGGGTTCACCTGCCCGAAGCAATCCATGTGCCGCTCGAGTCTCTGCTCGAAAAGGCGGCAGAGCTTCAGACGCTGCGCACCGGGCTGGCGTTGTACGGACGAACCGATGAAGGCCTGATGGATCACGCGAAGCTGCTCAGCGAGCAGGGGCTGCGTGTGTGTGTCATGCAAGG
>JAGWVZ010000334.1 GCA_018970625.1 Myxococcales bacterium
TAACCGCCTTTTCAAGATATTCAAAGGCATCACGGGCAATAAACCCGGCGTCAGTCGATAATCCGTTGTGACGATAATTCCGCTTGCCCCACTCCAGGTATTTCGCAGAAACGTCCACATTCGTGACTTCATTGTCGCCGGCGAGCGCAACACCAAAGCCGCAGGTATAGGCAAACAGATTGAGTACGCGGCGCCCTTTCCAGCGTTTGCGCAGGTCGGCGCGCACCACACGCATATCCGTATAAAGGCCCTGCGAAAAGCCATCGCGGATATTGATTTCCAGGCGCATCCCGTTCTCGAGGGCGAGATAGGGTTCGGTGGGCGCGCCCAGGTCTGCTTCGATCAGTGAACGGTTGATGCCTTCTTCGCGTTCGGCATGTTGCCGTTCGGAGTGCTTCGCGTCTTCGTCAATGATGTAATGGAACGACTCATAGCCGGCGTTCAGGAGCGCGTCGCGCACCGCCAGACGATACGAAGATTCCAGCCAGATCTCGTTTCGAATCCGAATCACCGCCGTCGGCCCCCAGACCTCGATCACCAGTCCGCCGAGCTCGTCCCAGCGGTCGTGCACGAGGCGAAAACAGTTGGTGTCGGACGATGGCAGCTGAGCGGCCTTTCGTTCAGCGAACGCCGCCTGAAGCAATCGTGGAACGTGCTCGGCCGGTGGAGCCGAGACCGGAGCATGCAGCGTGCGTTGCCGAGCGGATTTGTCGATCCGCCTGGGAGGTAGTTCGGCTTTGTCCGTTGTGGGTTTGCCAGCGTTAGTGGCGGCGCCCTTTGGCGCGCGACGATCGCGTGAGGCAGGACCCGCCTTCTGACCGGAACGTGCAGCAGCGCGGTCTGCAGCGGCGCCGCGAGGAGTACCTGAAGCGTCGGATTCCACTGGCGCGTCACCTTCGCGCGGTGGACGCGGTACCCGGGTCTCGCGCTGGACCGAGCGTCCGCCCGCGGCCTTGCCTGAGCGGCCGGGCGTGGCGTCGCGACCGGCAGGGCGCGATTTAGCGGGGGGCGAAGCCGGTCGTGCGGCCGAATTCGAGGAACGTCGGGTGCTCATGCGTCTGGTCCTGCAGTCGATGCCGGCTCGCCGCCCTTGCGACGAAGCCACATCCACAGATTGGTAATGGCGGCGGGCGTTATGCCCTGAATGCGCGACGCCTGGCCCAGCGACGTCGGTTGTACGCGAATCAGTTTTTCGCGTACCTCGTTCGAGAGTCCCGGGACGCTCGCGAAGTCGAAATCGCCCGGGATTCGCACCTTGTCGGTGTGCGAGAGCGACGAAGCGACCGTGGTCTGGCGCTCAATGTATCCGCTGTACCGACACTCGACTTCGATCGCCTCAGCGACGTCGGCCGACACGGCGTCCAGCCCGGACTCCGGCAGCAGCGCCGCCACACGCGCGACCGTCGCGTCGGGGCGCGTCAGCAGGGCATCCAACTGGACATTCTTGTCGAGAGAACCCAGGCCAGCCTCGGCAAGGATCGATCGATTGCGTTCGGATGGGCCGATGGTGGTGTTGCGAATCAGCTGCAGCAGCCGGTTGATCTCGGCTTCCTTGGTCTCGAAGCGACGGTACGCCCAGTCTGGCAGCAGGCCGGCTTGCCAGCCGATCCGCGACAGACGCCGATCGGCGTTGTCCTCACGCAGCAGCAGCCGATACTCGGCGCGCGACGTGAACATGCGGTAGGGTTCCTGCGTGCCCCGCGTTGTTAAATCATCAATGAGCACGCCGATATACGCCTCGTCGCGTCCCAGCACCACCGGTGATTCGGAGCGCAGCGCGCGAGCCGCATTCAGCCCTGCCATCAGGCCCTGTGCGGCGGCCTCTTCGTAACCCGAGGTGCCGTTGATCTGACCTGCCAGATACAGGCCGGGCAGCGCGCGAAGCTCCAGTGTGGGGTCCAGCTGTACGGGGTTAATGTAATCGTACTCCACCGCATAGCCGGGGCGCACAATCTCGGCCTTCTCGAGACCCGGAATGGAGCGGACGAGGGCGACCTGTACGTCGAAGGGCAACGACGTGGAGATACCGTTCGGGTACACCTCGTGGGTATCCAGGCCCTGAGGCTCCAGAAAGATATGGTGCTGGTCCTTGTCGGCAAACCGGAAGACCTTGTCTTCGATGCTGGGGCAATAACGTGGACCGATGCCTTCAATGACACCCGTGAACATGGGGCTGCGGTCGAGGCCGCCGCGGATAATGTCGTGGGTGCGCTCATTGGTGTAGGTGATGTAGCAGTTTACCTGCGGTAGCATCGGTGTCTCGTGGTAGAACGAGAACCGTGATGGAACGACATCGCCGGGGTCGGGCGTGCACTGCGCCCAGTCGATGGTGCGCCCATCGAGGCGCGGCGTGGTGCCGGTCTTCAGGCGGCCGACGTCCAGCTGCAGCGCGCGCAGCTGGTCGGCGAGACCGATGCTGGCTTTGTCGCCGGCGCGTCCGGCCTGAAAATTCTGCAGGCCCACATGGCATAGCCCGCGCAGGAATGTGCCGGTCGTCAATACGACGGCGCGTGCGCGATAGAGCACTCCCAGCTGGTCTACCACGCCGCCGACAATCGAACGCCCGTCCTGTTCGAGCAGCTCCAGTCGTTCGACCGAGCCCTGCTTGATGTCGAGGTTGGGGGTATTCTGCATTTGCCGAAGCATTTCGCGGCGATACACACCCATGTCGCTCTGCGCGCGCGAGGACCGCACGGCCGGTCCTTTGCTGGCGTTCAGGCGTTTGTAGTGAATGGCAGCCAGGTCAGCGACCTTGCCCATGATGCCGCCGAGCGCGTCGATTTCGCGCACGAGGTGGCCTTTGGCGAGTCCACCGATGGCGGGGTTGCAGCTCATGGCGCCGATGGTGTCGACGTTCATGGTCAGCAACAGGGTTTTGCATCCGAGCGAGGCGAGCGCGTGAGCGGCTTCGCATCCAGCGTGGCCACCACCGACGACGATGGCATCGTAACGGGTCGGATATTCAAACATGGGCCGAACGGGGCATGTGCAGGGCGGGCGTATCGTCAAACGACGGCGGCACTGCATAGCGGCGTGCGCGCGGAATGGGAAGGGGCGAATCCATCGTAATCTGCCGTAGATTTATGCGTTTGGGTGGGTCGTCGAGGTGGTTTGAGAGGGTCAGCGTGAGGATGTCGAGGCGGGGAGTGCGTCGCAGAAACCGACCGATGGGTCCGAAAAATCGTAGTGAAATTCAAGGCTTGACCGATAGGGATCGCGTGGGTAGGTTGCGCTGCGAGAAGTGGTAGTACCAATTCTTGCAGGCCACGAATGGAGCACGGCCGGGTGATTCCCCCGCGTGGTGGTTCACAGGTAGCCCCGAGACGGCAACACTCCGAGACAAGACATGCGCATTCTTACCCGTCGTGAGGTCGAGCTGATTGACCGCATCGCGTTGACGTTCTTTCCGCACGGACCGGATCGGGGTCTGGACGCGGATGAGGCTGGTGTTGTCGGATACATCGACCGGTTTATCGCCAACCTTCCCTTGCCTGAGCAGTTGAAGATGCGGGCGCTGCTGCAGATCATGGAGTACGGCATGGCCGTGACCACGATGAATCCGTTCGCGCGGTTTACGCGGGCAACCGATGAACAGTGTGCCGACTATCTGCGTTCCTGGGAGCGCAGCCCGATCCCGGCGCGCCGGGGTATTTTTCAGGCCCTGCGCTCGATGGTCACCATCGCGTGGTACGAGTCCGCGGCTGTGCGAGAGGGGCTTGGTACCGAGCGCCACGAGGAGCGCATTCGCGAAGAGCTGTTGCGCATGCTCGCAGCGAGCGGCGCGGCCGTGAAGGGCGACGCCAGCTTTGAACCCGAGACTTCCATGTTGACGGAAGCAGGCCATGTCGGTAGCGGCGCGCCGGCGGAAACGGACGCGGCTTTGGCCCCGATCGCCACGCGCTCGCCGGATGCCCCCGCGGCCTCGGCTCCCTGACTTACGGCTGCTCGCCCGGACACTCTCGAGAACATCGCATGCGCACCGTTCAAGCCATCAAGAACCGCTGGTCTACCGACCAGCTCATTACCGGCATCGAGCTGGGAGAGTGGGCCAAAATGCTGGCTCGCAACGGCTGGAAAGTCGATCCCGCCTATTTTCACCGCGCCGCCTGGGTCACGGGCTGGTCACTGCCCGCGACCGTCTTTGGCCGCCTCGAAGACGCCACCTATGGCCGACAGCTGTCGGCCATGCAGTTGGACCCTACCCCTCTCTTCATTCTCGGGCACTGGCGCAGTGGTACGACCCACCTGCACAACATGCTCGGTCGTGACCCGCAGAACACGTTTTCGACGGTCTACCAGTGCGTGTTCCCCACCGCGTTCCTGACCACCGAGAAGTTCCTGCCGCAGCTCACCGGCGGCCTGCTCACGGAGACCCGCACATACGACAACGTGAAGTTCGGCTGGCACGAATCTGCGGAAGACGAGATCGCGCTCGCCAAGCTCTGCGGACTGTCGCCCTATGTGGCGTTCATGTTCCCTGAAAACTCCGCGAAGTACGAAAAGTACATCGACTTCCTGGAAGCCACCGAGAAGGAACGAAGGGAGTGGAAAGAGGCCTTCACCTATCTGCTCAAGAAGATCATGATCGCGACCGGCGGCAAGCGCGTCGTCGTCAAGTCATGCACTCACTCGGCGCGCATTCAGATGCTGCTCGATATGTTCCCGGATGCGAAGTTCATTCACATTCACCGGAACCCCTACGAGTGCTTTGCGTCCACCCTGCACA
>JAGWVZ010000335.1 GCA_018970625.1 Myxococcales bacterium
GGAAAAGTGGCTGACGAGTGTGGCGCAAGGACCCTGGGGTGAGGCCGAGCAGGCTCGCGCCACAGCGTGGTTACAGAGCAGTGAGGCCGTTCGTCAGTCGTTTGTTGCGGGACTTCTACCAGAAGCTGAACATAACGCTCTGCTCAGCCGCCGCCCAGGACCCGATCTGGCAAATGCCCTGCTCAAAGCCTCATCGGACGCTGACAAGCTGCACGGTCTGCTCGCGTGCCTACCTGGTTCGGTGCCGGCAGCCCGGCAACAAGCCCTCGTGGACGCCCTGCTGGAGCAGGAGATCGTCTCCTACAAGGCGCTCCGTGAAGCACGCGATCAGGCGATTCGAAGCTCCGTTTCGGTTATCACCCAGCTCGCTCAGGCCAATCCCACGCTCAGCGACACCCTCTGGCCTGCGATTGCCCGCTTTTTCGGCATGGAGCCCGCAGCAGCACCTGCAAAACCTGCGGCCGCCACACCGGAGCTACTGCCATGGGTGCGCGCCTTCGCCATCGCGCCCGTCCGCAAGACGAAGAACGAGCTGGTGATTGCCTTGTCTTTTCTGCCGCCCGACTGGTGGATCGCAAAACTAGATGCCGCACTCGAGAAGTACAAGGTGCAGCTGGTCTTTGCCTCGCCCGCGGACGTCGAACAGTGGCGCAGCGGGTGGATGACCGAACAGGCCGTGCCTGCTGAAGCCAGCGCTGGTCAGCCTGCCGCAAAAAAGGCGGAGGTTCCGTCTGAAATGACCCTCCGCATGCAACGTGCGGCGGCTGCACGAGACACGCGAAACTTCGTGCAGGAACTCTTCAACGTCGCCGTCCTCTCACGAGCCACCGACGTTCACGTCGAGCCCATCGATTCCGCCTATCGCATTCGTCTTCGCGTCGATGGCGTCTGCACCGAGCTGGTGCGCATGACCCCGGAGCTCTCGAACGAGTTCTTCGCCCGCATCAAGGTGCTCGCCGAGATGGACGTCACCGAACGACGTCGCCCCCAGGACGGCTCTCTGCGCATGACAGGCGCTGACCGTCAGCTCGACCTTCGGCTCTCGACCCTGCCGACTCGTCGTGGTGAGAAGCTCGCCATCCGAATCGCTGACGGTCAGAGTGTTGCTTTGAATCTCGCCGAGCTGGGTCTCACCGAAGAAGAAGTCCAGAAGGTCCGTGACGTCGCCCGTCGCCCTCACGGCCTGCTGCTGACCACAGGCCCCGTGGGTTCGGGAAAGACCACCACGCTCTACTCCTGCCTGAACGAGCTCGACCGCACCCGCCTTCACATCGCCAGTATCGAAGACCCGGTCGAGATCGAACTCGAGGGCACCAATCAGGTCGAAGTGAACCGCCTCACCGGCGTTGACTTCCCCACCGGCCTGCGCGCCCTGCTGCGACAGGACCCTGACGTCATGCTGATCGGCGAAATCCGAGACCTCGAAACCGCTCAGATCGGCGTGCGCGCCGCCATGACCGGGCGCATGGTGTACTCCACCCTGCACGCGAACTCCGCCGCCGAAGCGGTCACGACCCTGCGAAACTTCGGCATCCAGAACTTCATCATCGCCAGTACGTTGCAGGGTGCCATCGCCCAGCGACTCATGCGGCGCATCTGCCCGCATTGCTCGGTCGCCGTAAAGCTGAGCCGGCAGGACCTCGACTCCATGGGCCTGAAGCAGGCCCCGCGCACCGCAAACGCAAAGCGTGGAACCGGCTGCCCGCAGTGCGGAAATACCGGATACCGCGGCCGAATTGGCGTTTATGAGCTGCTCACCATCGACCCGACCATCCGCGATCTCATCGAACAGGGGGCGCGAGCACCCGAAATCGAGGCCGCCGCACGAGCCGCAGGCAACTTTAAGTCGCTCCACCAGTCGGCTGTCGACCTGATTCTAAACGGTATGACAACCCCGGAAGAGCGCCATCGCGTGCTCGGACCGCCGCCCGTTCAGGCGCAGCAACCGGGCGCTGCCTCCTGATTCGATAACTTCGCCGAGACGTCGCGTAGTACTCCCAACCCCCCGTCCCGCTATTCTCCAAAACCCCATGGAAGGTCGATCATGAGCACCAATGACCCCTTGCGCGCCGCGCTTCAGTCACAGTTGGGTGGAGACAATGCCCCCGCGTCAGCTCGGAAGGCACCCCCGTTCTTCTCGCGAGCCTCTGACGAGGATCTAAGCTCCTTCTATCGCATGTTCGCCGTCCTCATCGGCGCCGGCTTCCCCCTCGCCAAATCGCTCGGTGTTCTCAACACCACTGTCCAGAACAAGGACCTCGCCGCTACCGCAGGGCAGCTCGCGACCACACTCGAGAGTGGTCGCCCGCTTCACACCGCCATGCGCGAGTTCCCCTGGTATTTCCCCGCCTCTCACTCCGCCGTCATTCGTGCTGCTCACGAAAGCGGAAGCCTCGGCGAGGCGCTCGAGTATCTCGCTGACTCCGTCGAGCACCAGCAGGAAGTGCGCGGAAAGCTCAGCAGCGCCATCAGCTATCCCGCCATCGTCATCGTGCTTGGCATCTCGGCCATGCTCGTCATGCTCTTCTTCGTCATCCCGACCTTCGAGTCCAGCCTCGCTACCGCCAACCTCCCGGAACGCGAAGGCGTCGCCGCGTTCGCCTTTGCGCTATCGGACTTCGTCCGAACCCCCTATGGCGTACCATTGATGCTCTCCGTCATCGCCGCTATTGCCTTCGGCCTGTGGCGCTGGCGTGAGACCCGACGCGCAGACTCCGACCGCGTGCTCGGCAGGCTCCCCATCATCGGACGCCTCTTCCTGCTCGCGCACACCAGTCAGTTCGTCGACGTCCTCCACATGCTGCTCAAGCACGGCATCCCCCTCGCTCAGGCGCTGCCCCTCGCCGCCGAAGGCGTCAATAACGCCTACCTCAAGATCGCCCTCGAAGCCTCGGTCGCCGAAGTCGCCGCCGGCCGAAGCATGGTCAACTCCCTGCGCGGTTACCCCAACCTGCCGCCCGTCTTTCTGGAGCTCCTCGCTCTCGGTGAGACCGCCGGACAGCTCCCCCGTACGCTCGAGCACCTGAGCCGCTTCCTGCGTGCACGTCTGAACTCGTCCGTCGACCGCTTCAGTGTGCTGCTTCAGCCCATCGTCCTTGTCATCGGTGGTGTCATCGTCACCGGCGTCGTCATGACCTTCTTCAACACCTACTTCGAAGTCCTCATGGACCTCACCAAAGTCGGTGTGGACCCCGGCTCGGCAACCGGCGACTAAGGCGCATCCAGCGGGCGTCTCGCGGCAGACCCCCGGTTCAGCACGCTGGCAGGGCGGTCGTTGTTCCAGCACCGCTCGTGACAGACCCACCGCTCCGACTATCCGGAGTGGCCCGCGCCCGTCGAATCCGTTACCCACCCGTCGTCGAACACCAGCTCGCGCTCGGGCCAACGCAACGCGGCCAGGCCATGCGCCGAGCTTGCGTCCCGGCCCTCCGAGCGCTCCAGAAATCGGCGACCTACGCTAAAATCGACGCAGAAGACGTTGTTGCGTGGTCCCTTCCACTCCGTCGCGCTCGTGGAGTTCCACATGTCGGTTTTGCCATCCACGGTGGTGTCACCGCGCGCTCGCCAGTAATGCCCCACCACCACGGCGGCTTCATCGTCATAATGGTTCCACCAGCGGTCACGCTCGACGTACCGCCAACGACCGCCGACGAAGAACGGCTCGCCGCTCGTCACCCGTCGCTCAGGGCCACCCGTAATCACTCGCACCGGATCACCCAGCTGCCGCTTCTCTTCGGCCTTCGCGTGGGCTTCCAGCCACTCGGTAGGCTTCAGCTCTCTCGCGCGAAGTTGCGCCCAACGATTCAGCTCCTCGTGTTCGAGCGCCAGCGTACCATCCAGGGTTAGCTCACGCTCCACCTCGGTCTGCCTCCACTTCGAGAGGTCCAGGACATTGCCCGATTCCGGCAGCAGCGACAGCGCTTCGGCACTCCACGCAGCGTGCGCCACTCGCAGATCGGAGCGCTGTAACGCAAGCGGAAGCTCCGAGAAGAACTGCAGGAACGCATCGAGCTGATCGCGCGAAGGTACACGGCTGTTAAAGGAAATGATTTCCTTTTTACCGTTGCGCAACAACGGATAATGGTCATCGGCGTTGCCTAACGCCCATCCGTTGCCTTCCTTCTTGTCTCTACGCAAAAGATTGAACTCGTGGTTTCCCAGCACGACCTGCGCGATACCTTCGCGCACCAGCTGCATCACCAGCTCCACCACGGCCGGGCTGTCAGGGCCTCGATCCACCAGATCGCCCACAAAGATGAGAGGCCGTTGCGCGATGCCGCGCTCTGGCTGGCAACCTAATCGGGACAACAGTCGCTTGAGTGCATCGATCTCGCCATGCACGTCGCCAATGATGTCCACCGGGCCACCTACCATCTGTTGAATGAGTCGCGTCATGATGCACCTGTCTGAAAGGTCGTTGACTGATCTGGCCATCACCCCGGAACGCGTGTCAGGAGCCTTCCTTACCGTTGTCGATCAGCCGTATGCCGCGCTCGGGTGCATGTTTCAGCTTATGCAACTCTCGCGCCCAAAGCTCGGTGTACCCGCATGACGCACAGATCCATGCGTCCAGCATGCCCACACGGACGCGGCTTCGGTTGAACACGTTCGTGCCTTCCACCTGATCATAGTCCAGGTGCAGCGGGAGCGTACCCGGGTCGTACTCATGAACCGTCTTCAACGGTTCGACCACCCAGAGCTTTTTGCTCTGGCACTTGGG
>JAGWVZ010000336.1 GCA_018970625.1 Myxococcales bacterium
CGGCGCGCTTCTCGAAGTACTCATTCAGATCGGCCTGACTGACCTGGATCTGGTTGGCATCGGCCACCGCCAGCAACATCAGCTCGGACCGAAGTGACGTCTCGACGCGGGGTGTGACGCCCGTCGTGAACTGGCGCAGATCGATGCCCGACTTCTTGAAGTCGAAGCCCTTGCCGAAATACTGCGAAAACATCTGCTCCACTTCGGCCATGGCCTGACGAGCCACAAAGCGCGAAGGCAGGGCGAACGTGCCCGAATCGACGAACGTGCGCATCAGGCGCGCCTTCGCATCCTGCACCTCACCTCGCACCTTCTCGGCCAGCAGTTTTTCGCGGACGGCCGAGCGAAGACCGTCCATGGTGTCGGCAAGATCCGTGGACGCGGCGAACTCGTCATTCAGCTCGGGCAGATTGCGCACGCGAATCGAGTTCACGGTGACCCGAATCTCGACCGTCTTGCCGGCGAGCTCAGGCGACTGAGAGTTCTCGGGCATATCGACGCTGATGGTGGACTCCACGCCCACCTGCAACCCAACGACACCGGCGGCGAATGACGGAATCACGCCATTTCCGGCCAGATCCACCTGCTCGTCGCGCCCGCCCAGCAGCTTGGCCAGCTCGGGATCGGCGGCGATGTACGAGACGGTCAGTACGTCGCCCGCCTGTACTTCCGTGCGATCTTCCACGGGCTCCAGCGTGCTGTGCTCCTGCTGAAGGCGCGTAATGTCCGCGTCGACTTCCTCATCCGAAACCGACACATTCAGCTGCTCCACGGCGAGCCCTTTCCACTCACCCAGCTCAACGCGCGGAAAGTTCTCCACGATCAGGCGATACGAGAACGCACCTTCGGTGGGCGCCTGGCCCTCGAACATCGGCTCCGAGAAGTGCACCGCCTCGCGCAGCGCGGGCTGCTGAAGGGCTTCCTGCATGGTGCGGTTCAGCAGGGCATCCATGGCCTCCATGCGCGCCGATGCACCGTAACGCTTCTGCAGCTCGGCTGTCGGCACCTTGCCCGGACGAAAGCCCGCGACCTTGACCTTGCCCGACAGTTTGCGCAGCTGCTCGGCTGCTTCACGGGCCACGCGCTCTGCCGACACCGTCACTTCAACCGTCTGCTCAACCGGGCTCGTCCGGTCCACCACCATGTGCGTCACAACGGCGGTACCCGACACAAACTCGATCCGCTGCGACGTGGCATTCAATTCACTTACCCTGACTTCCATGGTCACTCGCTCGTGCTCTTTGCCCGCTCCGCTGCAGAGTCAGGCGTCGTTGATCTGTATCGGCGATCCGGGATCGCGCAGTGCGGCCAGAAGCCCCCGGTCCTACGTCCGCCACTCAAAACGGTCAAGGACGGCCTTCCTCAAACCAACAACCGTCCCGCACCACCTGCCTGCACTCACCAAATGCGAGAGGCGGGACTTGAACCCGCACGGTTGCCCACTGGAACCTAAACCCAGCGCGTCTACCATTCCGCCACTCTCGCAACACCCGACTGTTCGCGGGCCTCGCTCGGTTAGTCCCTTACGCGCCAGCTGACAAGCCATCTCAACTTCACAAAGTGCGCCCTGATGGAATCGAACCATCAACCTGCGGATTAAGAGTCCGTTGCTCTGCCGATTGAGCTAAGGGCGCATAGATTTTCACGGATAGAGTACACTCGGCAGGACTTGAACCTGCGGCCTACGGATTCGAAGTCCGGCGCTCTATCCAACTGAGCTACGAGTGCAAAAGGGACACCGGTAGAACCGAACAGGGTGGATGATGGGACTTGAACCCACGACTTCCGGTACCACAAACCGGCGCTCTAACCGACTGAGCTACACCCACCGTAGCCAACGGAGACTAGCTCGTCGCTGACGGGAGCGCCGGAGTATGGTATCCACCCCGTTACGTCAAGACTTCTTTGTCCACGGACCTCTCTTTTTTGCAGGGCCCTATGCTCCACCCGGCGCTCTCCTTCATCCCCGCACCCGCCGCCGTGGTCCGACTCGACGACTTTCATCGCAACCTCGATGCCGTGGTGCTGGCTGCTCAGGCCTTCCCCGGGCGCACCATCCGAATCGCCACGAAATCCGTCCGCGTCCCCGCGCTCATCCAGAAAATTCTCCACCGCCAACCCTCACTCTTTGTCGGGCTCATGACCTACTCCGCAGCAGAGACACTCCATCTGGCTCGCCTCGGATTCGACGACCTGCTGCTCGCTTATCCGCCCGCCCAACCCGAAGATGCGGCAGCGCTCGCGCAGGCCGCCGCCCTGAAAAAAATCGTCCGCGTCGCCTGCGATGCTCCCATTCATCTGCGCTGGTTACAGGCCGCGGCCGAGCAATACCAGACCCACATCCGCGTCTGCCTCGACCTCGATATGTCCATCCGCTTCCTCGGACAGCACGCGGGCGTCAAAAGGAGCCCCATCCGGCACCCGGATCAGCTGCCACCTTTCCTTGATGTGCTGCGCACGTGCGACCGCCTGCAGCTCGACTCCATCCTCAGCTATGAGGCACAGGTCGCCGGGCTGCCCGACCACGATGTGCACCGTCCCTGGTGGTTGCGCCCCCTCGTACCCCTCATCAAGCGGCGCTCCGTCGCCTTTGCACGCGAGTCCAGGGCTCGCTTTGTGCAGGCGCTCCAGCAACACGGCTACCCCATCGCCCTCGTCAACGGCGGCGGCACCGGGAGCGCCTGGCTCACCATGAGTGACCCGTCCGTCACCGAGATCACCATCGGCTCAGGACTGCTTCAGTCCACCCTCTTCGACGGCTACGACCCTGCCATCCGCGCCTCGGCCGGCGCGCCAGCGCTGCAGCTGTTGCTCCGGGTCTGCAGGCGACCCGATGACCAGCACGCCACCGTTTTTTCGGGCGGATTTATCGCGTCAGGACCCCCGGGGCCATCCCGGACCCCGGCGCTGTTCCAGCACGATGGCCTCTCGGTTCTGCCTGACGAAGGATGGGGCGAGGTGCAAACCCCGCTCCGCTGGCGCCAGACCACCGCACCCAACGCGCGCACAGCGGCGCCGGCCATCGGCGAAGCCGTGCTGTGTCGACCCGCCAAAGCGGGCGAGATCGCCGAGCGTTTCAATGAGTACTGGCTGCTCGCACCCGATGGTAGCTTTGAAAGGGTCCCCACCTACCGCGGTCAGGGCGTGTGTTTCGGCTAACCGTCGCTGAGTCTTCCGGGAGCACTGGGTCGAACTTCGCCCAGCCCGAACCTCGCATCATGCCAGCGCCTTCAGTAGCGCCCGCAATGCCTGCCCACGATGGCTGACCGCGTTCTTCTCATCGGCCGTCCACTCGGCCAGATGGCGACCGTCCGGCATCACGAAGTAAGGGTCATAACCGAACCCGCCTGCACCTGCAGCCGACGTCACCACGTGGCCCTCCAGGCACCCGTCCACCATCACGAGATCGGGCGTGCGCGTCGTGTCCACGAGCGCGATGGCACAACGATAACGAGCGGTAGAACCGGTGAGTCCCAATGCCTGTAAATCGCGCACCATGCGGGCATTATTGGCACTGTCTCCGGCTAGCGGTCCCGCATAGCGCGCCGAGTACACACCCGGCGCTCCGCCCAGCGCGTCGATCTCCAGGCCAGAGTCATCGGCCACGGCCGGCAGACCCGTCGCCGCTGCCCACGCGCGCGCTTTCAACTCTGCGTTTGCGGCGAACGTCTCCCCGGACTCCTCCACCTCCAGCGACAGATTCAGCTCGGAAGGCGTGACCAGGTGCACGCCGAGCGGCTCCAGAATCTGCTGAAATTCCTTCACCTTATGGTGATTGGAAGACGCGATGACCCAGCGCTGACTCATATCCCCAGCTCCTGACACACCGATTCACCGATCGCCTGACGTTGCAGCGTCCACAGCGCGTCAAGCGCCGCCCCACCCGCGTCCAGCATTTCATTGAGCTGCGTGCGTGAGAGCACCCCGCCTTCGCCGCTCGCCTGTACCTCTACCCAGTCGCCCGCCGACGTCCGCACCAGATTCGCGTCCACCTCGGCACGCGAGTCTTCCACATAGGGAAGGTCCACCAGCACTCGCCCGTCCAGCACACCCACCGAGATAGCTGCCACCCCGCATTTCAGCGGATTACGCTCCAGAAGCCCATCGCGCATCAGCCGGTGAATCGACAGCGCAAGCGCCACAAACCCACCGGTGATCGACGTCGTGCGCGTGCCGCCATCTGCCTGCAGCACCTCGCAGTCGATCGCGATGGTCACCTCGGGCAGCGCGTCAATGTCCACCGCGGCGCGAAGACTGCGACCGATCAGGCGCTGTATCTCGTGCGTGCGACCCGACACCTTGCCCTTGGTGGACTCGCGCGGTGAACGCGTATGCGTCGAGCCCGGCGCCATGGCGTACTCGGCGGTCAGCCAACCGCCCCGGCCCACCCGGAACGGCGGCACATTCTTCTCGATGGACGCGGTGCAGAGCACCATCGTGTTGCCGAATCGCACCAGCACGCTGCCGGCCGGTTGCGTCGTAAAGCCCGTCTGCATGGAGATGGGCCGCATTTCGTTGTCCTGTCTTCCATCAAAGCGCATGACTCTCCAGAGCTACGGGTGGCGAGCTCTGCGCCCTACCCTTCGCCATGCGCTTTTTCCAGTATCGCGTTACCAGGACTCGGCGGCCGCAAGCCGGTTCGCCTGCAGCTGCCACTGCGAGGCCAGGTGCAGACACTGTGCATCGTAGGCTGCGATACCATCCATCAGGCCCTGCACC
>JAGWVZ010000337.1 GCA_018970625.1 Myxococcales bacterium
GTTGGGAAGGCCGCCGAATTGCCGGTGCCCTTCAAGTATTGTGAGCACACAAATCTTCCGCTCGATAACTCGATAAACAATGCGATAATTCTCTGCCAGAACTTCCCGGATATCGGTTCGCCCGAACTCAGGAACCACACGGCCGACAAGCGAAGTGGCTGCCAGCGCTTCGCCCCGGGCAACCAAACCATCGACGAAATCTATCGCCACCCGCGGGTTGTCCGACGCAATGTAGTCGCCGATGGCTTCAAGGTCTCTGACCGCGCGAGCCGACCATTCGACGCCGCCTGTTCGACGCTTGCGGGAGGCAGCCATCAGCCGCCGTACCGCGCACGAAGTTGTCCCCGCAGGCTGTCGCTATCGACAACTCGTCCTGCCTCCGCGTCCGCATTCCCCTCGCTAACGGCAGAGACAAAGCGCGCCTGGTCGATTAGGGCATCATACGCGTGTGGTGACAGGACGACTGCCGCGGGACGCCCGTTCTGCGTCACCACCAGGGGCGCGTCGTCTGCGGCGATCGCCTTCAACCAGTCCGCGGCCTGGGCCTTGAACTCGCTGACGGGAACAAAATTCTTCGAGATCCGGATGTTGTGCATAAGACACCTCCACCGGACCACTATCGAACCGAATTCAGTTCGCAGCAAGTGCATTCTTCGCCCAAATCCACGCCACAACCCACCCTCAGCCGCATCCCAACCCATTTCCGAAGAACAGCGGCATAACCAGGCTGGCGCGTTGCACCCGGCTTGAAGTCAACCTCACCCCACCCGCGTACCACCGCCCTGAAAAGTTCCTTCCGCGACCGACGCCGACGTCAATGCACGCAAGGTCGCCAAGACTGCTCGGCCGGCCTCAGCGGACGTTGCGCTCGTACAGAATCTTCAGGCCGACCAGCGTCAGGTCGGGGTCGAAGTCGTCGATGCGGTCGCTGTGCTCGGCAAAGAGGCCGGCCAGGCCACCGGTGGCGATGACTTTCACGGGGCCACCGAACTCGTCGGCGATGCGCTTCACCATGCCATCCACGAGGCTGGTATAGCCGTACACCATGCCGGACTGCATGCTGTTGACGGTGTTGCGGCCGATCACGCGTTCTGGGGCGGACAGCTCGACACGCGGAAGTTTGGATGCGCGCTGAAACAGGGCCTCGGCGCTGATCATGACGCCGGGGGCAATGGCGCCGCCCAGGTATTTGCCGTCTTCGCTGATGGCGTCGAACGTGGTCGCGGTGCCGAAGTCCACGACAATGCAGGCGCTATGGTAGCGCTCGTAGGCGGCGACGGCGTTGACGATGCGGTCGGCACCCACCTCGCGCGGATTTTCATAGAGGATCGGCATACCGGTTTTGATGCCCGGACCGACCACGAGCGCCTGCAGGCCAAAGAAGGTCTCGACCATGGCGGTGATCGTCGACAGCATCGGGGGCACCACACAGGCAATGATGGCGCCTTCAATGCGATGGATCTCTTGCGGCGCCATGGCGAAGAGCTGCCGGATCAGCACGCCATACTCGTCGCTGGTCCGGTTGCGCGAGGTCTCCAGGCGCCAGTGGTGCACCAGTTTTTCGCCTTCGTAGATGCCGAGCACCGTGTTGGTGTTACCGATGTCGATCACGAGCAGCATGAAGAACTTCCTGTATCTGGAGGGGGCAGAAAGAGTCAGCCGGGGCGCTCTAGCACGATCGGGCGCCGTTTGCGTCATGGAATGGTCACTTTTTCATTCGGATCACGTCGCAAACACTGCTATTCCATGCTGCACGGCGTTTCGGTCCGATCCCTTCAGGACATCCCGGTTCTACCGGATCGGCGTACTGGTTTGTTCCTCCTGCTGTGTGTTGCGAGATGACCCTTCTGTCTGCTCGAACCGCCCTGCCGCAAACAGGGTTCTCGTCGCTCGCGTTCTGTGTGACGCTGGCTCTGCTGGCTGGCTGTGCGACATCGGCCCCCTCAACGGGTGTCGAGGAGCAGGATGACGTGGGACGGCGTCCGTTTGACGTCGGAAACGACGAGGAAGACACGGACGAGGAGACACCCGAGCCCGATGTGCAGGGCGTCGATGACGTGGACGCCGGTGAGATTCCCGACGTCACCGAAGACGCAGACGCGGCGGCCCCGGGAGACGTGGAGGGTCCCGATACGGCCGTCGAAGACGTTGGTGCCGACGACATCGCCACAGCCGATGCGGTGGAAGATACGGATGCGGCCCCGGACGTCGATACCGGCCTGCCGGATGACGTCGGCGTTTCGGACACAAGCAGCGGCGGTTGCCCTGTCATTCCTGTGTGCGCGCTCGCGAGCACACGATGCAACGGTGCCCTGCTGGAAACCTGTGTGCGCAGCCCTGCGGGTTGTGCGGAATGGAGCGCGCGCGACTGCGGTGCGACCATCCCGGGCGGGCTGTGCGACGACACCCTGCTGCCTGCCATTTGTGTGGATCCCCCCGACCTGTGTGCAGGCCTGCCAAACCTGTGTAGCACGCCGGGTACGCAGTGTGACGGCACTGCGATTGTGACCTGCGCCGCCAATGCCGACGGCTGCCTGGTGAGCACGCTCAACACAGAATGTGCAACCACCTCAAGAACTTGCGCTGGAACACCTCCGACCTGTGTCGCGCCCGTGTGCGGCGACGGCGCGATCAATGCAGCCACAGAGACGTGCGACGACGGCAATGCCAGCGGTGGCGACGGCTGCTCGGCTGCGTGCAGCGTCGAAGACAGCTACACATGTTTGGGAGCACCCAGCGTGTGTTCTGCCGAACCGTGTGGAAACGGACGTGTGGACGCGGGCGAAGAGTGTGATGACCGCAACGATGTCGAGGGAGACGGCTGCTCGCGTGAGTGTCTGAGTGAGCCGGTCTACACAAATTGCAGCGGCGGCATTACGCGCTACCTGTCCTGCGAAACTGGTTCATTCAGCGGCAACACCAGCACGGGGTCGTCGCGTTACAACAGCTACTCCTGCAACACCACCACCTACAACGGTTCGGAACACATCATGGTGTTCCGAACCGATGAACCGGCGTTCGTCACCATGTCGATGGTCGGGACATCTGGTACGGGCAACGTGGACCTGATCGTGCTGCAGCCAGGCGCCACCCCGGGTTGCACGGCCTCCATGTCCTGCGCATCGCTCAGCGATGAAGCTGACACCAACGAGTTCCTTACGTTCGTCGCTGCACCCGGGCAGCCCTACGTCGTGCTGGCCGACGGACGCGCTGCGGGGGCGTCGGCTGCCTATGACTTTCAGGTGGATTGCTCGATTCCGCTGTGCGGCGACGGCAGCACAGTGGCACCGCTCTGTGAGCAGCCCATCGACATGGAGTCAGGGGGCATTTACGTGGTTGAGTCCACGCTGGCGACGAGCGACCCCATCTGGCGTCGGCCGACTTCATGCAGTCTCACAGGGACGTCGTCGCTTCCCTATGACAGCTATACCTTCCGCAACCCCACCGCGGCCCCCATTGTAGCGACGGCGTCGGCTGGCTGGTCGTTCGACGGCTTCCTGGTGGCCTACACATCGTTCAACCCCGCGAGCCCGCTCACGAATTGCGTCGCCGCGAACGACGATGGCAGCTCACTCTCCAACAGCGAGGTCGTGGTCACCGTGCCGGCGGGGGGTAGCGTCACGTTTGTCACCACCAGCTACGGTACAACCGACCGCGGACCGTATAGGCTTGTCGTGTTTGCCGACCTGTAGGGCCCTGACTCGAGCGGCAATCGTCGGCGATGTGAACAGGTGCGGCCGCGTTCACCACGGAAAGGCGTAACGGACTGCCCCCCTCAGCAGCGTCTCTCTGGCAGGCCTGCCTACCCCTCCGCGACGCATCGTCAGGTGAATTCAGAGCTCAGCGACGGCCCGACACACCACTGCATGCGAGTCAATCAGATAGCCGCCCGAACGGGTCTGCAAAACCTCGCCCAATCCAAGGGTTCGAAGCGTCGCGATCGCCACGTACACGCGATTCGCGCCACTCTCGGCGACAAATCGCTGGCCGGGCCAGGCAGCCTCGACCAGTCGACTCACGGGCACCGGACGACCGGGGTGGTGAATGCGATGCTCAATCAACTCATCGAGAATGCGTCGAACCACGCGACGACGCTCCAGCGCAATGGTGTCGCCTTCGTTCAGTCGCACCCAGATCGTCGATGCACCTGCCAGCAGACGATGCGGTGGAGCGGCCTGTGACTCGGGTAAAGGAGCATGCTCGGGCAGAGTCACCAATCCCGCCGAGGGCTTCGCCGGCGTATCATCCGTCGCTTGAGCAGCACGTAGTGTCTGATCCAGAATCACCGCCAGCAGCCGAACCTGAGGTACCAGCGCAGGCAGTCTTTCCCGCAGGCTCCAGCCGGCAGTGATCAACCGCATGCGACGAACGGCAGCCTGAACATCGTGCAGACCGTCCCGTCGACCCGCCTCCACAATTCCATGCAACATGGAAATCAGCTCCTCGGGCGCATCGTGGTGCTCAGGATTGGGGTGGCTGGCCAGCTCACCGAGCAGCTCGGGCAGGTTAGCCGCGCCATGAAGCGCAGCCGCGGCAGCCTGTACCCAGAGAGCGAGCGTCGCACGCGACGCATCACCGAGCGCTACCGATCTCTGCCGAGCCAGTTCGGCATAATGCAGCGCCTCAGAGGGACGCGTAGCCCCCAGCCGACAATAGCTCAGCAGCAGCTCGGTATCGATCGCCAGCCGATCCTCACCGGCCC
>JAGWVZ010000338.1 GCA_018970625.1 Myxococcales bacterium
TGGAACGTGATCCGCATTGCCGCCCGCGCTCTGTCTCGATTGTGGCCGATGAATTGCGTCGCATTGCCCATGCGTTTGCCGACAGCCATACCGAGACACCCGAGGGCACGCCCGCAGCATCGGGGACCGTTCTGGACCTCAGGAGCGCCATCGTGGAAGATACGCAGCCATTTACCCACCCGAATTTCGGAGATGGTATCCGGCTGTTTCTGGCCTCGTCGCGCTCGCTGGAGGGACAGAGCGAAACAGGGGGTAGCCAGATTCGCGCATTCGCCTATCGAACAGCAGCAGCGGGCCGTGAGGCACGCACCTGGGATGCCTTGAGCATGCTGTGGAAAGGCGCCGAAATTCACGTTCTCGACGGCGAGGTGCGCGCCGATCGCGAAGGAAACCGCGTTCTGCGCCTCGCCGGAAACGCGGACATCGTCCTTGAACCCTATTTTCCGGTTGCGATTACGGAGGTTGCGGAGACAGAGGGTGTCAGGGCGGCAGCCTGCCCAACCCGGGCGCTGATTGATCTGCGCAAACCGCCAAAATTCTCTTCCCCCATTATCAGCGGTTCACTCGCGCATGCGGCGCTCGAAATACTGGTACAGCACGACCAGTCACACGCCCCACCGACCTGGGACGAGGTTTTCGCGCAGGTATTGCCCCAACAGCGCCTCGAGCTCGTCGCGGCTGGCGTCACGGATGCCACGCTGGAGCAGTTCTGCAATTCGCTCCGCCAGACGTACAACCAGCTGGTCGAGTGGACCTTGCCCGACTCGGACCTCCGACACGGTCACCTCGCAGAGTCCAAGCGATTTTCGACCCGGTATGGGCTCGAAGGGCGCATCGACCTTGCCACAAGCGACGACAAAACCCTTCGTATTTTCGAACTCAAAACCGGAAGCCAACAACCCGCCAATGATGTGCAATTGCGCGGGTATCTGCTGCTCTGGGAAGAATTTGCCCGTCACAATGAAATCGAGATTGCCGGCACCCTGCTGTTCAGCAAAGAGGGTCGGCGGCATACGCCCACCCCATTTGCGACGAACGAACGGAGCCTGCTGGGCGCTCGCAACGCCATCGTCGGCATGAGACGCTGGCTTGCGGATGCCAAATCCGGACTGCGCCCGCCTTCCTACGGAGAGTTTCCGGAGCGGTGCTCTGATGCGGCCTGTCGCTGGCGTCGTGACGAGTGCCTGTCACAGACGCGCCGACTCGGGTCCATGGCCGCTTCTGAAACCGATATTTTCGCCACCGACGTGCCGGAATGGAAAGGATTTGACCCCGCGCTCGTTCAGGTGATTCGCGCGTGGTACACGCATATGCTTCGCCTGATTGAGCGCGAATATCGTGCGATGAGCACAACGCTGGGTGACACGCTGCGCCGGAGCACGCTCGAAGAACGAATCGCTTCGCACGACGCCGTCGACGGCGTGAGCATTCTGTCCATGAACCCTGCACAGCGTACGTTGCTCGTGCGATGTGAACATCATGGCAGCTTTGCGCTGGAAGACCGGCTGATTTTGCACCGTGGCGATATGGACGCCGGCGTCGTCATGATTGGAGAGGTGATACGAACCCAGGGCGGCGAGTTGACTCTGCGCACGACGTCTTCACAGGACCCCTCCCTGCTGCACCGCGATGGCTGGATTCTGGAACGCGAAATCCCCAGAATCGGGTATCGGGATATGCATCGCGCGCTCTGGGGGTTTATTACCTGTGGCGATCCATCGCGTATTGAACCGCTTGTGATGCCACACCGCTCGCTGAACCAGCGGTATGCCCTGCCCGAAGCGCCTGAATCGCTCTCGGAATCGTTGAATCATGAACAACGCCAGGCCGTTCTGCGAATGATCAGCGATGCTCCGTGGGTATTGGTACAGGGCCCGCCGGGTACCGGGAAAACCCATGTGATTGCCGAGGCGGCATGGCATCTGGCTGCACAGGGAAAACGTGTACTGATTACTGCATGTACCAACACCGCCGTCGATAATGCGCTGGCGCGAATCGTATCCCGCGGTTGCACCCAGGTGTTACGAGTACAGTCATCGACGCGCGCCACTACTGATTTGCGCAACGCCCTGCAAAATGCAGGATTGTCTTTCGAAAAGGTATTTTCGGTGGATATGGGGCGACGTATCGCAAGTCTGGATGAGATTCGCGAAGAAATTTCGTCGCGACGGATTGTCGCTGCCACAGCAAATGCCTGCACCAATTCGCCCATTTTTCACATTCTGGAGAACATTCACTCCCAGCCTTCAGGCGAAGAGTCCGGCGCAAAGCATGCGTCACCCGCAGCGAAACCTCCGATCTTCGACGTGGTCATTATGGATGAAGCCTCGCAGCTGGTCGAGCCTCTGGCGCTGGCTGCCGTCCGGCTGGCCCGGCGGGTCATCATGGTAGGTGATCCTCAGCAATTACCCCCCGTTGTCACCGCCGCCGACGCCCGCACAGAATCCGTTGCAGACACCGTTCCGAAAACCTTGTTGAACGCGAATGTTGGTGGCCTGGACCGATCATTATTCCAGCGTATGCAACAATACTGGACACCCACTCTCCTGCGGGTTCAGTATCGCATGAATGCTCATATTCAGGAGTTTCCGTCACAGGCTTTCTATAACGGGCTTGTACAACCGGCTCCCGAGGTCGCCCATCGCCGATTCCCGATCCACCTGACGGAGTGTGCGCCGCTGGGTCCCGAGCTGCGACGGCGGCTGGACCCCGGGCACCCCTGTGTCTGGGTGGATGCCGGCGATTCTACTGTTGCCGGTCATCGTCACCCGGCCGAGGTTCAGGAGATTATTCAGACCGTTCAGGGCGTCGTACAAATCTGGCGAGAGCGCGGAGAGTCTTTACCGCCCGACCTGCTCGGTATCGTCTCACCGTACCGGGCCCAGTGTTTTGCAATTCGGGCCGCCCTGCGTGACACGCTGCGCGAAGAGGAGTGGAGAGTCATCGAAGTCGAGACCGCTGACCGGTTTCAGGGTCGCGAAAAAGAGGCCATTTTGATCAGTCTCGTCGCCACTGACTGGTCGGATTTCGTGATGGACTCGCGACGTCTGAACGTCACCCTGACTCGCGCCCGAACCAAATTGATCGTCTTTGGCTCACGCGCGGTGGGCCGGCGCATGTTCGAGGTGTATCAGCCGCGACCATCCGGCCTCGACATACCAGAAGGAGAAGCGGAGCAGGTGTCTCTGCTTTAGTCGAGAGCTGCTGTCTCAGCGCTCGTAATAGACAACGACGGCACGACCACCCGAGTCGGTGGCGAGCACGGCGCCGTCAAAGTCAGGCCCCGGCCGCAGCGCAATCGTGCCCGAGGTAGCCGGGTAGGTTGCAGCGACCTCCGTCATGACGGGATGACTGGCATCAATGACCGTCACCTGGCCCGAAACGCTCACCGAACCGCCGATGTCGAGCAGGCCGGCTCCCACCAGAATATTCCAGGACTCTCCCGAAAAATCCGTGATCACGAGCGTTCCGCCGCGACCCAGAAATGCGTCCAGATCATCAGCCCACTCTGCTCCAAGGGCTCGCATCTGGGTACCATTGCTGCCCTCCTGCTCGTAAACCAGCAAGACGTCGAAATCGTCCAGCTGCTCACTTAAACTCCCGGAACGGGTGAGGAAGACAATCTCGGACGTAAAGCCAAGCACGGATGCCAGTGCATTAATGGCATTATTTACCTGCGTCACCTCACCAGAGCCAGAGGTGTCTGCGCGTTCCGTATAACCCAGAATCCGAATTGAACCGGCGCCCGACAGGTTCACAGCGTTTGCGACGATGCGGTCTGTGGCAGCCGAACGAACGAAATAATCGTGGCCGATGTAGACGATGCGACCCACATCGGATCCCGCTTCGGGCAGGCAGTCCTGGTCGCAGCCATCACCGTTGGCGGTGTTCCCGTCGTCACAACGTTCACCCAGCGCAAACTGACGAATCCCATCTCCGCACGTAGCGTACGCACAACGGTTCAAACAAAGATCACGGTCGCTGTCGTTTCCGTCATCGCACGCTTCGCCGCTGTCCGTCACGCCATCACCGCAACGGACCGCGGTGCAGTCTCGGCGGCAAGGTGCATCGGGTTCATTCGAGTTTGCCACCCCGGCGTCGCACGACTCACCGGTGCTCACGACAGCGTCTCCACACACCGGGTTGACGCAGGAATTACGGCAGCGGTCCGTATCGACATCGTTGCCATCATCGCATTGCTCCCCAACGCTGACGACGCCATCGCCACAGAAAGGGATATTGCACGCATTGGTGCAAGCGTCTCCGGTTGTACGATTGCCGTCGTCGCACTCTTCGCCGGTATCCACAATTCCATCACCACAGAACAGTGTCTGGCAGTTGGTGCGGCATGGGGAATCGGGTACGTTCGCGTTATCGCTGCCGCGATCGCACTGCTCCGCGAAACTATTTCGGCACGTCAGCGTGCTCAACAGGCCGCCACTCGCACAACCGGGACCGCTGAAGTCGTTTAGTCCCTGACTGCATACAAAGCCCGCGCAGCGCCAGTTGAAGGGACGCACCAGCGTCGGGTCGTCCGTACCCGGCCCACCGGTGTAGGCGACTCGGACCGCTCTCTGATAACCGAGCGCCTGACACATGCCGTGCTCGGGCGCGCTGGGGTTCGAGAGCACGTCGCACGCACGGCCTTCGCAGGACCCGCCATCATCACAGACATACCCGTTGGCACCAAAAGGAT
>JAGWVZ010000339.1 GCA_018970625.1 Myxococcales bacterium
TATGGGGCCAAATTAGCGCCACCCACGACCCGCCGCATCGTCAGACCCCCGACTCGGCCGCCGCCCTGCCTCTCTGCACCGGATAAACGGCAACCCCGAGCCCTGCAGCGGGCCGTTCCAGACCGCTCGCCGGCGAACCTGCATGGCCACACACCCTGCAATGGAAGCCGACGGTCAGGGGTCAGTGACCATGCACCAGAAAAATCACGCCGCGTGCAATGTTTGTGGCGTGATCGGCCGCCCGCTCCAGATCTTTTACGATCAGGATCATTTTCAGACCACGCTCGACCAGCCCGGAGTCTTCCTGCATCATCTGCGCGAAGCGCTCGTACAGACGCCAGTGCAGCGCGTCTACCTCGTCATCTGCCTGCAGCACGGCCTCGGCGTCCGACACGCTGCGATCGACGAAGGCGTCCAGCGCGCGCGTTATCATCTGACGTACCGCGCGACTCATGCGGGGCAGGTCAGCGGGCGCCTGAATCTCCTTGCCCTGCAAAAGCACCGCGCTGCGCTTGGCGACATTCGACGCCAGGTCACCAATGCGCTCGATGTCCCGGATAATCTTCATGGCCATCGTCACGAAGCGAAGCTCCGACGCAGCCGGCTGATGCAAGGCCAGAATCTTGACGCATCGCTCGTCAATCTGCCGCTCCAGGTCGTTGATATGCTGCTCCAGCGCCTCTGCTCGCCGTAGCTGCTCCGGGTCCCGCTGAATCAGTGCTTCAGTCGCGCACCCAAGCAAATCCTCGGCCAGACCGCCCATCTCGAGCAGCATATGGCGTAAATCCACCAGCTCCTGGCGGTAACGTGACTGGGTGGGCACGGAAAGAACCATATCGGAATGCGCCTCCTGATAGGCGGAGTGTCTTGCACTTCCTCTGTGGCATCAGCGTGACAGAATGGCGAACTATATCGGTCGCCACACCTGTCTGGGAATCACCACCGTAAACCGCGAACCAACCCCGACCTCAGACTCCACGTTGACCGTTCCACCCAGCGCTTCAGCGAAGTGACGCACAATCGACAGCCCCAAACCCGTACCGCCCACATCGCGGCTGCGCCCTTTGTCGATCCGGTAAAACCGTTCAAAAATGCGCGGCAGGTGCTGCTCCTCAATGCCATGGCCATTGTCACTGACCGAGAACTCCAGATCGCCATTGGCGTTCGACTCCACCTCGATGTCCACGCGACCGCCTTCGGGCGTGTACTTCACCGCGTTGTCGACGAGGTTCCGGATCACATATTCAAGCGCTCTTGGCTCGGTTCTGATCTCCGAGATTCCCTCGGCCACCTGCACGCGCACTTCCATGTCGCGCGCCATCACCTTTTCGTCCAGCTGTTCCAGAATATCGTCGAGCACCTCGTGCACATCGACCTTTACGAACGCGTCCTCGATACCCAGCGCTTCCACTCGGGCAAGCGCCAGCAGATCATCCACCAGATCCCCCAGCCGCTGTGAGTGACGCAGAATCACCAGCAGCTGCTCTTCTACAAACGGCGGGATATCCACCACGCCTGACGTCAGTGTCTCCGCCCAACCTCGAATCGCTGCGATCGGAGTCCTGAGTTCGTGACTGACGTTGGCGACAAAGTCACGTCGGACACGTTCGAGCTGTCGCAGCTGCGTATGGTCATGGAGTGCGGCCACCGCGCCGCGCACCGCTTCATCCTCCTTCAGGGGTGCGATCGACACCTTCAGATGCCGACGCGTACCGCGACGGCTCTCAATCTCCTCGCGAATCGACTCGCCCGACCGAATCGATTGCTCAATCAATTCAATCAACTGCGGATTACGAGTGACCTCGATCAGAAGGCGTTCCTCCACATTCTGACGTTTCCACACATCATCCACACCCAACAGCTTCAAGGCCATGGGGTTCACCAGAATCACCCGCCCTGTCGCATCGACCACAATCAACCCCTCGGTCATCGCGGCCACGATGGTCAGCAACAGCGTCTTCTCTTCTTCCACCTGACGCAGCTTGTCGGACAACTGCGTACGCAGCCGTCCAATTCCGTAGCTCAGCACCTGCAACTCGCCCGGCGGCACTTCGGGGATGCTGACATCAAAGCGCCCGGCGGCCATTTCGGCGACGGTCCCTGACAGCGCATCCACAGGGCGTGCAACCAGACGAGCAATCGCGAACGAGAGCGCAGCACCACCCGCTGCAGCCAGAATCAACGCCAACACCAGCGCAAGCCGCATCCCGGTCACTCGACTCGACACCTGCGCGTACGGAATCGCCACCCGAAACACCCACGGCACATCATCGATCATGACTCGACGGGCGTAATACATCTGGCGAATGCCGATCGTCTCACTCAACCGCAGCGCTCTCCCACTTCCGTTTTGCAGGGCGGCCTGAAATTCGGGGCGATCGGCGTGATTCTCCACCGACGCCACACTCTCCAGCGCATTGCTATCGGCGACCACCGTGCCGTCTCGACGAATCACCGTCGCGCGAACATCCGACTGCTCCGAAAGTTCGGCCAGAATGGGCGTCAGCAGAACGTTGTCCCGAACGGCAGGCTCGAGCACCAGAATCGCCATGGCAGCCGTGCGAGCAAGCTCGTTCTCGATCACCTCGTCGACATTCCGCTCCACCACATTGATGAAGTACGCACCGATGGCCGCAATGACCATGCTGATAATCAGCAGCTGAGCGAAAAACGCCTGCCAGAACAGCCTGCGCCAGAACGGCACGCGCTCGGTGTGAGGCGCAGTGAGATCAGGGACAACCGTACTGTTCAAAGGCGTGCCAGGGGTCAGCTGTCGGAACCGACACTGTCAGGTGATTCGCTGAAACGGTACCCTACCCCGCGCACCGTCTCAATATATCGCCCGGCATCGCCGAGCTTCTCGCGCAGGCGCTTGACGTGGGTATCGACTGTGCGGGTGGTCACCTCGACGTCGATTCCCCACACATCGTCCAACAGGCGTTCACGCGATTGCACTCGGCCCTTGCGACGAATGAAGGTGGTCAGGAGGCGGAACTCCAGCGCCGTCAACGCCGGCTCACGATCCGCGACCAGTACGCGATGCCGGGACTGGTCGATGACAATCTCACCGAAGGCCAGCGTCTCGGTCTCCGCGACGGGGGTAGCGACCTGACTGGTCCGGCGCGACCGTTTCAGGATCGTGCGCAGGCGCAACACCAGCTCCCGTACCGAGAATGGTTTGGTGACGTAGTCGTCTGCCCCGAGCTCGAATCCGACAACCCGGTCGATCTCGTCGCCTTTGGCGGTGACCATGATCACCGGGATGTCCCGGGTCGCAGACTCCGATTTCAGCGTGCGGCACACCTCTGTCCCCTGAATATCAGGCAACATCAGGTCCAGCAGAATGACATCCGGCAGCTCGGCGCGCGCGAGCCGCAGGGCGTCGCGCCCATTCTGAGCCAGGACGGTGGAAAACCCTGCGTTGCGCAGGTTGAAGTCGACCATGCGGAGCAGATCGACTTCATCATCGACAATCAATACCTTCTCTGCCATTGGTTTTTCTTCCGCGGGAAGCGTAGTCGGCGACCGGAACACTCGTCCAGACGCAACCGCCGCTACCAACGCTCCATGACGGCTGTGTTACGCTCTGCCAACATTGCAGTATCCGGGCATGTGCTCAAGGTTTTCCTTGCTGGCTGGCTTGCAGCCGGGTGTGAAGGCCCGCGGCACTCCGGTGAGTCACGCGCGCAGGTCACATCGGAAGTTGCGACGGCGCCATCGTCCACGCTACCTGATGCACCGCGATGCACTGCCGCCGATCTGCTGGCGGACACCGACTTCTCTGATGAAGGCTCGGCCTGGATCATCGAGTCTGCCTGGGTAGAGGGGGAATGGTGGCAGTTCGATGCCCGAATTGAGCGCCACATTCAGGTCGAAAGTGAAGCCGCCGGCTGGCGTACTCCACGGGCCGTGTCCGCATTCATGGTTCTCCCGTTTGATATCGGGATCCGAAAATCCGGTCGCAGGGCGGTCGATGAGTTCGAGGTCCGTTTCTATACGCCCAGAGGCGCCTCCCCGGCCACTGCGGCGCTCTTCGACGACGTGCCGGTCCCTGGCGAAGCCTGGATCTGCCACATCGAGAGCTCAGCATGGGACTGCATCGCCGAACACGACGGCAGTAGTCGTGCGTGGCCAGGCTGGTTACCTGTACCCACCGCCTTGCCAGCCGTGGACGATGGTTCCACCCGGGTTCAGGATGAGCTTTCGCTCGTTACGGGGGTTCCGCTCGGCATTGGCAGGGCGGCCAGCCGTGCGGCGGAGACCGTATGGACGTACAAGGGGTCGCACGTAGAGGCGGACGGCTCTCAAAATCACGCGCTGATGGGCCAGTTTGAAGGTCGAACGACCATCGATGTGGCCGGGCAGCGTGAATCGGTGGATGCGGCCGGGCTGGCCAGCATGGAGTGGCGTTCAGGAGAGCCGCTTCCGCATGCCGTCAATGTGTGCTGGTCAGCTCGCGGCGGCGGTTCGCTGTCAGAGCTGTTGCAAATCGAGACCGACACATGGTGGTCGCGCGTCGAATCGTACCGGCTGGACATGCTGGTTCGGCGAATTCCAATGCCCCGCAACGCAGCAGTTGCTCCGGTTCAGGGGCCGCCCGGGCGCTAGGCCCTCAATCTTCCAGCGAGTGAGCCACCAGCTCAACGAACCGTTCAGCTGGCAGGTCTGACGTGAACGCGTAGCCAACGCCA
>JAGWVZ010000340.1 GCA_018970625.1 Myxococcales bacterium
CCTGCTTCAGGCCCAATGACCGCTTCGATGTACCCACCTCGGCATGCAACCACTCGTCGGCAGTCGGCTGATCACCCCGCCATACCCTCAGTCGGCCTGTTGACTCGTGTTCGACCGACAATCGGCGTTCCGACAGACCATTGGCAGGGCATGCGGCATGCTCAGCAGCGGCTGACTGCAGCGGCGCGACCTCATACAGGATGCGCTGCCGTTCCAGCTGCGCTCGCAGTTCGGGCGTTTGTCGGTACCATCGCAGGAACTCATCCGCCTCCATCCGGCTCAGCTCGACCTCTGTCGCAGCCAGCAACGTCGCTGCGCGTGCCTCTCGATGCAACACCGCCAACTCACCCAGTACCGACCCGGGCCCAAACTGCCCCAGACGTCTGGCATCCCGAAAGGCATCCACATACCCCTCATGCAACAACAAAACATGCGTGGATGCGTCGCCCTCGGCGAGCAAAATGGTGCCAGCGTCCGCTTTGAATCGGTGATATTCCATCGGGTCAGGCAAGGCGATCACTCAACCCTCCATCGGATGTGTGTGCACACGGACCCGTCCAAATCCTGCGACCCACACGGGTATTTACGCAGAACTCGTTCATGAACGTATGTCGATGCCATCAGACAGACCTGATAGACCCGTCTGAATCACGATTGTTTTCTGGTGAGTAGCGGCGGCCCCTACACCCTTCACAAGTGAAGCTCAAGTATTCGCTGGACCTCGCAACCAGCAAAGAGTCCGCGCCCGGATTCATTTGCAGGCCGCAACTTACGCGAGCTCGCTCCTGGCCTTCCAACCCATCTGCTGGCGACGGACGGACTGAACAACGACCGAAGCATGGATCCTCGTCCCGCCTTCAGGCGATGACTGAACCTGCAGATCGCCTCCAAACAGCTGCATACGGTCACGCATATTCCGCAGACCTGAGCCACCAGCGGCCTGTTCAGGGTCAAAGCCCACCCCGTCATCCCCGATCTGCAAACTCCAGTGTCGTTCCTGTTCCGTAAGACGCACGCTCACTTCGGTAGCATGCGCGTGGCGTTGCACATTCGTCAGCGCCTCCTGAGCAACGCGCAACATGGCCGCAGCGACATCATCGGGAGGCATGACGCTGCGCTCAATCGAAGCCGACACCAGAATACCCGTTCGACGTTCAAAGCGGTCCAGTAACGCCTCCAACGCCCCCGAAAGTCCCTCCTGAAGGTCCAGAGGACGCAGATCCTGTATCACGTGGCGTAACTCCTGAGACGCATGCTCGATGGCCTCACCCAGCTCATTCGCCGTCGCGTCAGGGATGATGCCTGCCGTTCGCGCATTTGTGACATCGATCCGCAGCGCCGTCAGCCATTGACCTACCCCGTCGTGCACATCTCGCGCGATGCGCTCGCGCTCGCGCTCCTGAATATCGAGCACTCGCCCTGAAAGCTCCCGTACCTGCAAGACCGCCGAATCTACACGGCTCTGCAGATCACGATTCGCCGCATGAAGGTCTTCACGCGCCTCGTGCAGCCCTTCTGTGACCTCCTGAATCTGTGCTGCCTGCCGACGAACCACTCGCGTTGGCACCACATGCAACAGCACCGCCAACAGCACACCAACGGCACCCGACACCAGGCCCACCCCGACGCTGGTTCGCACCAGCTCGCCCATCGAAACCCACGCACGCACCTCTCCCACCGAGCGACCCATAGCCAGAACAGGCACCACCGACGAGACAGAGCTGGCACCCGGCCGCGGTGACGCCAAATAAATGGGAGCCCCTGTGCAGTCCGTGATGTCGATCGCCAACGACTGACCACGAAGGTCGGTCGTGTCCGCGATGTCGACGATCTTTCGACTGTTGTAACGCCACAGCCCCGGCTGCCGAACCGCCAGCTCGCTCAGTCGAGTACCCACCTCGCTGGCCACCAACTCACTCTCCAGCAGCAGACGTTGCCGGCCCTGCGCATAGAACAGGCCCGGCGGAAGCAGCGCCACCACCAGACCGACCGCAAACGCCAGTGGCGCCATGCGACGCCTGAACGAGCGGACCATCCAGCCCGCATCAGGCTCCTGGCCCGACCGCAGACTCACGGTAAACCTGCCGGCTCATACCCCACCCAACCCGACGGTAATGGCTGCAGGGCTACCTCGGCAGACCGAAGCCACGCCTGCACTGCTTCGGTTGGCTCAGCCCGAAACAGCGCACTCAACGGACGCATCAGCGGCCAGTCACCAGCCATCAGCGTTGCCTCATCGGGCCGAACTCCGTCGATCATCGGCATCTGAAGGCCCAGCCCCGCAGATAAACCGACGTCCAGCAGGCCAATCGCTCCTGGCGTGTCGCGCAAGGCCGCCGCCATATCCTGATCGGTGCTCTGAATCGGCCAGAGACGACTCTCACGGGCCTGCTGCAGCTCGTCATACACCTCAGGCCAGTGCACCGACAGCGTGCGCTCGCCGCTGTCCCCAGACTCGCGAAGCATGGGCACAATCGGAGTGCCATCCGGCCACTCCCGAAGCTCACCCCGATAAATGGCGATCAGGTCTGCACGCCGAAGCTCCGTCACGCCGTCACGATTCACAAAGAAAGTCGATGCCGCCTGCGCGATTGGCCTGACCAACAGACCCGACTGCTCGTCAACGGAGAGACTACGCGACACCAGCGCGATATCGATCGCTCCATCGCGCAGCGCGGCGATACCGCCCGTACTGCCCAGACTCTCGGGCATCCACACCGCAATGCCCGGCGAGACAGCGGCCATGTGGTCGTTCACCCGCTGCGCCAGGGGCAACACGGATCCGGACCCCGCCACAATCAAATCTACCCCCGGAGTCTGATCGGTCAGGCACGTGCCTCCAGGCTCCCGTCCCACCGAGGCACTCTCACCAGCCGAACAAGCCGCCACCAGCAGCCCGGTCGCCACCACCAGCCCGTTACGAAGTAAACGCGCCGGTCGCACGACCGCCCTGCCCCTAACCCAGACGCGCAAGCGAACCTGGTCGAGAAGGCATCACATAACCGCCGGGTGGCATCCACGAACCGTCGTCGTTCAGCGAGGTCAGGATCTCCATGCCCTCTGGCGTCACGGCCACGGTGTGCTCGAACTGGGCAGATGGCTTGCCATCCAGCGTTACGGCCGTCCAGCCGTCTTCCAGCACTCGCCGTCGGTAGGTGCCGATGTTGATCATGGGTTCGATGGTGAACGTCATGCCGGGCTTCAGGCGAATGCCGCGCCCGGCGATGCCGTAGTGGGGAACCTGCGGTGGCTCGTGAAACTCCCGACCAATTCCGTGACCCACAAAGTCGCGTACCACCGAATAACCCAGCGGCTCGGTAAAGCTCTGAATGGCATGACCAATATCGCCCAGCGTCTTTCCTGGGCCAGCGGCGGCGATCGCCAGCCGCAACGACTCGAGCGTCGCATGAAGCAGACGGTTCACGCTCTCGCCCGGCGTTCCAACCGCGACTGTTGCTGCGCTATCCCCAAAAAAACCGTCCACAATCAACGACACATCAATGCCCACAATGTCGCCTTCCTTCAGGATCTCCTGCTTCGAGGGGATACCGTGGCAAATCACCTCATTGATGGACGTGCACAGGCTCTTCGGGAAACCCTTGTAATTCAGCGGCGCTGGAATGACCTTGTGACGCCGCGCGAAGTCCATCTGCAGATCGTCCAGCTCCTGCGTACACATGCCCGGCCTGACCGACTCCAGCAGAAACTGCAGGCACTCCGCCGTCAGACGACCCGCCTTGCGCATGGCGTTCAGCTCATCGCGGCTCTTCAGGGTGACACCGGCGGGCTGGCGAGCATAAAACATGGCAATTTCCTTACAACTTCAGGGCGATCCATCCATTCCGGCCCGCACACTAAATCACCCCCCAGCCCGATGCAACCGCCAAGCCGCCCCCAACACACCACAATCACGGGTATCGATGGCTGCCGTGCTGGCTGGCTCGTGGCCGAGAGACAAATCGACTCGGCGGCTCTGACCATTCAGGTCGTGCGTCACGACGAGCTGCACCCCGTGCTGCAGCGGTGTGTGCTGGCGCTGATCGACATGCCCATTGGGCTGCCCGAAACGAAATCCAGCCGACCCTGCGACGCTGCCCTGCGCACCACGCTCTCCCGGAATCGCCGAAGCAGCGTCTTCAACCCCCCGATTCGCGCCGTGCTTGGCTGCGAAACCTGGGACGAAGCCAACGCAACCAGCAGACGCCTCTGCGGCGCCGGACTCTCGCGACAGAGCTGGTTTCTGGTTCCCAGAATCCGGCTGCTCGACCAGCTTCTTTCAGGGCGGCAGGACCTTCAGACGCGCGTGCTTGAATCGCACCCGGAGTGGTTGTTCGAGCGCGTGTCTGGCCATGCGCTCGCGCCCAAGAAAACACCCGCCGGACAACAGCAGCGACTGGACCTCCTGATCACCTGGGAACCACCGCTACGACAGGTGGTGCCCACTTTTCTGGCCAGCGTGAAGCGGAGCGCCGTGCAGCCCGACGATGTACTCGATGCCCTTGTGCTGCTGCGTGAGGCAGAACGGGGCGCTCTGCAAGGCTTGCAGACCCTGCCCGAAGGTCAATTGGCTGGTCCCGGAAACTATCATGCCGCCCATCAGCCCATGCTCCCGACTTCTCGCCGCCAATAAATCGACCCGCAGCGCCCGATGCGCGCCCG
>JAGWVZ010000341.1 GCA_018970625.1 Myxococcales bacterium
CCTCGCCAAGCGTCACCGAGCCCCCCTCCGTGCCAATCAGCGCCTCGGCCACCTCACCGCTCCCGTCTGGGCCTGCGTCCACATCTGCGCCACCGTCGTCTGAAGTGCCACCGTCGTCCGGAGTGCCACCATCATCCGGAGTGCCGCCATCATCCGGAGTGCCACCGTCGTCCGAAGTGCCACCATCGTCCGGAGTGCCACCGTCGTCCGAAGTGCCACCATCATCCGGGCTGCCACCGTCATCCAAATCAACATCCGGTTCGCCACCAGCGACCACGCACACCCCGCCTTCACAGGCCAGGCCTGCGTCGCAGGTGTTATTCGGGTAACACGCACCACCCGCCGCACCAGCGGCCGCACTCGGGTCCACGCATACGCCCGAAGCGCACTCCAGACCCGCATTGCACGTCGCGTTCGGATAGCACGGCCCACCGGCAACACCCGGGGTTCCACCCGGTGCGGGCGAAGAGTCGCCTCCACCACCACCACAACCCACCGCCAGCACCACGGCCAGCGCGACTACAAACAACCTATGAGGAAAGCGCATGAGTGATTTCTCCCGACGTAAGAGCCCGCTGAAGATACCCAAAGATATGATCCGGCGCGTGTTACCCTTCTAAACACGTTCCGCGCCCTACCCGAAGTGCAACTCGACGTCAACGCGGCGCAAGACTCGACGCATGACCTCTGACACATCGACCCGGGCCGCGCTCGTCCCCTGTTCACGCACGCGCCCACCCCAGCCGGTCACCCCACCTCAGTCACTGCCCACAGCGCCCATGAAGCCCACCGGCCCCGCGCGCAACTCGCACCGTTTTCTACTTAGAGTTTACCTACGCGCCCACCACCCCGCTAACCGCCCGTTTTCACTCTACTTTTCGAGTACGTCCGACAGGACTCGAACCTGTGACCACCGGCTTAGAAGGCCGATGCTCTATCCATCTGAGCTACGGACGCTGAAAGTCGGGGCGACAGGATTCGAACCTGCGACCTACGGTTCCCAAAACCGTCGCGCTACCAGACTGCGCTACGCCCCGGTCGCCGGCGCTTCTAGCCACGTCCACCGCCATACGCAAGCGTTATCACGGCTCCCGCGTCGATTCCGCAGGCGCGCGTTCCAGATGTCGCAACGCCCTGAAACATCAGAGGTTCGCGCGCCGCACAGGCGGTCGCCCCCGCTTCCGGAGCGGGCTCCATCGGTTCAGGCGCGCGCCGTGAACGCCGTCACGTGGTCCATGAACTCGTCCACCCGCTCATAGAACGAGCAGTGGCCCGCGTTCAGCTTCACCAGCTCGGCCCCCGGAATCGCCGCAAACAGAATGTCCGAGTTCACCGGCGGCATCAGCTGATCGTGAATCGCGCCCAACACCAGCGTCGGGGTGCGCACCGTGTGCAAACGACTGTGACTGCTGAACTTTCGCACCGCCAGCATCTGCGCGATCGTCATGTGCGGCGGCGCCGGACGCGCGTGACGACGCATCTGGAAGAACCGAATACGGTCATCCTTACCCAGCGCCGGGCCAAAGAGCAGGTCGCCAAACAGCCGCACCACATCGTCGTACGAACGCGCCAGCGGCACTCCCGTCACCGCCCGCACCAGGCGGCCAATCGTCGCCGGCGACGGACGAACCCCCGGACGCCCCCCACACGTCGTCACCGCCAGCATCAGACGGTTCACCCGCTCGGGATACGCCAGCACAAACTCCTGCGCGATCATGCCGCCCATACTGATTCCAAGCACGTGCGCCGACTCGATCGATTCGACATTCATCACTTCGTTCAGATCGTCCGCGATGTCCGGCAGCGTGAATCGAAGCGTGTCACTCACCGTCTTGCCCGCACCGCGCGGGTCAAAACACAACACGTGAAACCGCTGCGACAGCCGCTCCACCAGCTCCGGAAAACTGCGCGTACTGGACGCCAGCCCGGGCACCAGCACAAACCACCCCGCACCCTCGGGGCCCGACGTGATTTCATAATGAATACGTGTACTTCGACGCTCAGCAAAACGTGACATGGCGAAACCTGACTCCACAAATAGGACGAGCGCAAGCCAACGCTCCACAACCGCGCACTAGTCGCGCCCGAAGGGACTTGCAACCACAACTGAACACGCGTACAGACATAAGCGCCTGCGACCGGTGCTGAGATGAACGCCCCCCCCTACGCCTTTTCTGCCAGAACGCGAGACCCCGCGGTCGATCTCGTCCGCCTTGCACAGCTGGTCGACCTCGCGCTTCTCGAGCTGGAACGTCAATGCGCGGCCGCCGACCCAGCACATGCAAGGCAGGGCGTTGCGACATCCGGCACGGCCACTTCGACACGTCCGGTGGCCAGCGCACCGGCGTCGGGGCCGCTCCCGTGTGCCAGCGCGACGGCGTTCGAGTCTGCCATCGTCGTCGCCTGGGTGTCGCAATATGCCCCCGAGGCCGTGCCAGCCGCCTGGACAAATCGCCCGCTGCTGCCCGTCCACACCGCAGACCCGTGGCTGCGACTGGCAACCTCGCTCGTGCGACTCGCGCTGCGCGATGACCCCGACGCCCTGCCTCACCTCATCGCCACCACAGCCGACCGTCAACCCCGCCTGCGACGCTCGGCCACCCAGATGCTCGTGCTGCTGGCTCCCCGACTGCCCGCCGAACACGACGAACTGCACGCATGGCTGGGCTCGGCGGTTCGCCGAGCCGGAGACGAAGCCGACGTAGCGCTGTCGGTGCTTATGGCCCTGACCCTGACCGAAGACGCCCGGCTGGACTGGTTGCAACAGCTCATGCGACGCACCCCTCGCCTGGCCGATGACCCCCGGGTAGCCGCCTGGCTCAACGGCACCATGACCCCAGCCCCGCTCTGTGGCGCCTATCTGGCCGCGCTCGACCGCGTCGTGCTGGCGCGACTGGCCTGCGTGCTCCCGCCACAGGCCGAACAGCTGGCCCTGGACCTGCCCGGGCAGGCCGTCGATGTGCGCGACGTGCGCCAGGCAGCACGCCGCGCCCTGTTTCGGGGCGGCGACGTACCACGGCTGTCGTTTGGCGCGCTGCTGCGGCGACTACAGGAGCATCCACTGGCAACAGACGTGTAGCGCATGTGCCGCGACGCAGCCGCGTGTGTCACTACTTGCTTTTGGGGCGGGTTGGCCTAGACGCTGCCGCGCGTGTCGCTCCGCTGTTTGTGCAGCACGCGCGACGAGACCGGCGAGCCGATGGAGAGCCCATGTTTTCTTATACCGTGTACCATGTCCTGCACATCACCAGCATTCTGGCCCTGTTTATGACGCTGGGCGCCTACGCGTTCGCGGGTGCCAACGCCGAGCCGGGTACACGCAAGTTTCTGGGCATCATGCACGGCGTGGCCACGTTTCTGGTGCTGCTGGGCGGCTTTGGACTGGCCGCGCGCATCAACATGATGCACGGCGCGTTTCCGCTCTGGCTGAACATCAAGCTGGGCATCTGGCTGCTGCTGGCGGGCTCGGTGGCCCTGCTCAAGCGCAAGCCAGAAATGGCCAAAGTCTCGATGTTGCTGCTGATTTTGCTGGGCGGTACCGCCGCGTGGTCGGTATCGAACAAGCCCGGCGAAGCCCCCGTCGTGCACAACACGCCGGCGCCCACAGCCGACGGCTCGGCCGCGACCGCACCGGCTGCAGAGTAAGTACGCCTTATCGGGCGTCCTGCATGATGCCGTCCTGCTGCAACTGCCACATGTCGGCGTAGAGCCCGCCTTGCGCCAGCAGCTCCGCGTGTGTTCCCCGCTCGGCGATCAGGCCGTCGCGCAGCACAATGATCAGGTCGCTATCGACGATGGTGGACAGGCGGTGGGCGATGGTCAGCGTGGTGCGGCCCTGAGCGGCGCGACGCATCTCGGTGAGAATGGCCTGCTCGCTGGTGGAGTCGAGCGACGAGGTCGCCTCGTCAAAGACCAGAATACCCGGTCGCTTGAGCAGGGCGCGCGCAATGGCCATGCGTTGCTTCTCGCCACCCGACAATTTCAGCCCACGCTCTCCGACCATGGTGTCGTATCCGTCGGGGAGCGATTCAATAAACGCCGCGATATTCGCCTGCCGAGCGGCCTCGCGAATTTCGGCGTCGGTTGCGTCAGGCCGCGCGTAGCGCAGGTTATAGGCGATGGTCTCATTAAAGAGCACGCAGTCCTGCGGAACAATCCCGATGGCCCTGCGCAGGTCATCCTGTCGCAAGTGGCGCACGTCCACACCGCCCACAAGCACGGCACCGGCGGTGACATCATAAAAGCGAAAGAGCAGGCGCGCGATCGTCGATTTTCCAGCGCCACTGGGCCCCACAATGGCCACGTGCTGCCCTGCCCTGACGTGCAGGTCGACGTCATGTAAAATGGTGCGATCAGTGTGATAACCAAAACGCACGTGCCGAAAATGAACGTCGAGCGGACCCGATGGCAGGGCGGCGGGCGTTTCAGGGTCGTTAATCACGGTCGGCGTATTCAACAGCGTGAACATCTGCTCCATGTCCGCCGATGACTGCCGTAACATGCTGTACACCGTACCCAGAAAGCCCAGCGGTATAAATACCTGAATCAGAAAGGCATTGACCGCCACCAGGTCACCCACCGTCATGGTTTGGTCACGCACACCCATGGCCGCCAGAAACATCATAACGGTAACACCGGCGGCGATAATAAACC
>JAGWVZ010000342.1 GCA_018970625.1 Myxococcales bacterium
ACTGAACGAGGTTCTGGGCCCGCATGCGAAAGTGTCATGGCGTAGTATACAAGAGGAACTGAAGGTATGGCTGGGTGAACAGGTCCAACTCACTGCGCAAGCTCGCAGCTGTGCCGAAGTCGATTTAATCGACGTCAGCCAGCGTCAGCTGCAGAACTGGCGCCGCCGTACCCCTAGTTCATAAGGTCGCGTGCGTCCTTGCCGGCCACTACCCGCAGGCGGCGGCGCTGGTACATGAGCCGCAGGCGTCGGCGCCACACCGTAAAGCCGCCTGAAAAGAGCAACCCGGCTGCCACACCGCCCAGCTGCAAGCCAAGCTCTTGCGCGGAAATGGTGAGCGCGGTGAGCAGATCGAAGGCCAGCCAGATGGCCAGAAGTCCCCAGCCATTCAATTGAATACCGAAGAAACTCAGCATGCGCCCGCGATGCAGCCAGCACATGGAACCCACAATCGCGTTGATGATGGCGGTGATTCCCACAACAGAGAGCTGAGTCAGGTGCGGCCAGAATGCGCCCAGCGTGGCCGTGATGAGAAGATGGCCGACCGCGCCCGCCGGTATCGCCAGCGCGGCCAGTTGCAACAGGAATTTGCGGTTTCGCGCGCGCTCCACGTCCGGCGCAAAAAAATACAGAATCAGCAGGTCAATTAATACCCCAATAAAATCACTGGGAATAATGACCAGAAAATAGCTGATCGCCACCCAGACTCGCCCTGCCAGCAGGTCGGACGTGCTGAGCGCCAGCGCGTTGGCCAGCCGACCATGGAGCCCGGCGTTCATGCCGTTGATGACAAAGACCAAAAGATTGACCCCGTAGAGAACGCCAACGGCAGACATGAGCGTGCGTGTGCCGGGGGTCATGCGTGGCAGGTGAATCTGCGGGAGTGCCATATCATCTCCGGATGGTCGGCAGGCGGTCGATACCTGTTCACCCCTAGCACAGTGTCGCGGTTAGCGTGAAGTGGACCGACCCAACTCAAACCGAAGCGCCTGCTCCAGCGTGCCATGCACCCAGGTATACCCCGTTTCGGTCAGCACCCGCGGCGCCACGAACGCGCCCTCCAGTAGCGCGCGCTCACCCATTTCACCAAATGCCAGTTTTACAGCGGCCGCCGGTAACGGCATAAACGCCGGCCGGCAGAGCACGCGGCCCAGTGTTCTGGCGAACTGCGCCTGAGTCGGACACTCCGGCGCCACCAGATTGACCGGCCCGTGAATGGATGGCGTCGCCACCAGATGCAGCAGCGCGCCAAGCACGTCGTCGAGCGCAATCCACGGAAACGCCTGCCGCCCTGAACCGACTGGTCCGCCCGCGCCCATCTGAAAGGGCAGGAGCATTTTGGCGAGCGCGCCGCCCTGCCCGGCGAGCACCACACCAAGGCGCGGATGAACCGTTCGAATGCCTGCAGCGCGAACCGGTTCGGCGGCTTCTTCCCAGCGCGCGCACACCTCGGCCAGGAACCCCGTGCCAGGCGGCCCGGATTCATCGACGGTGCCTGAGTCACGGTGTCCGTAATAGCCCACGGCCGACGCAGACAAAAACGTCTTTGGCGGTAAGGACATGGCCGCCATGGCTCGCGCAAGCAGGGCGGTGCCCTGAACCCGGCTGTCCATGATCTCGCGTTTGCGCGCTTCGGTCCATCGCTCGTCCGCTATTCCGGCACCGGCCAGGTGAATCACGTGGTCGACACCCTCCAGGGCGGTCGGGTCGAGGATGCCCGCCGCCGGGTCCCACATAAGGGTGCGGTGTTCCGATGCGATCGGGCGGCGCGAGAACGGCAGCACGGTGTGACCGGCCGTGCGCAGAAAAGCGGTGAGCTGTCGCCCGATGAGTCCGGTAGCGCCGGTGATGGCAAAGGTCTGCGTCGGCATGGCGTAGCGTGCCTGTACCATGAGGTCGTTCCGGGTGCGTTGGTGGCGTTGCGTGAACATGCGCAGCAGCAGACGCCTGACCATCGGACTTGCCAGCGCTGTGCCCACGCGCCCAAAGGGCATTGTCCAGTCGATGGTATCGCGCAGCTCGCTGCGCCCGTCCCTGACGGAAACGAACTGGTGCAAGTGAGTCCACGACGCAAAGGGAGATCGAAGCGCGGTGTCGCGAAACTGTCGCCCAGCGATGAAGTCGGAGTGACGTGCGTGCCAGAGCAGACGGAAGGGCCCCTTGTGCAATGCGAATACCAGCTCGTCGCCGTCCTGAATGCCTCCCATGCGGCGCACGAGCGTCAGTTTTTCCCATGTTGGTGCCAGCCGCTCGAACGCGCCTGAACGCTCGTGCCATGCAGCCAGCGCGTCTGACCCCACGGGCATGGGAGAGGTGTACTCGAAGGTTGCCACGGCGGCCTCAGTGATGCACGACAGTCGATGGAAAGATGCAGTTCGAGGCTGGAAGTTGCGGTCATTGAGAGGTTTGAGAGTTTTGCGGCGGGTCGCCCACCGCCGGTACGCGCGCTGGGCGTGGGCGGTGCTGTGTGTGTGCATGTCGGCGGCGCCTGCTCCTCAGGCATGGTCACAGACGCTCGCGGTCGCCGTGCAGGGTGCTGCCGAGGGACGCTGCGACGTGGGGCTGACGGCAGGCACCGCGGACGAAAGGCTGGTGCACGCAGCATGGCGAATGCGGTGCCTGGGCGAGCAGGGACGTTGGGAGGAATTTGAGAACGTCGCCGTTTCTGTGCTCGATTCGTCGGCGCTGTCTTCTCTGATAGAGGCGCTTCCGTGGATGGTCGAGTGGAGCGCTCGGGCAGAACTTCATGTGGGTCGCGCGGCAGATGCAATTCGACGTATTGATGTACGTCTTGGTGATGTAGAGCGCAGGCTGAGCTCGGAGGGTCGCGCACGGCTGCTATGGTATCGCGCGACCGGGCTGCGTATGCTGCAGCGTCATGAAGAGGCCGAGGCGACGCTGTCGCAGCTGATCAACGACCACCCGGCCAGCGAGCACGCGGTGAGGGCGCTGCCTCTTTTGCCGTCGCGTCCCCGGACTACGGCACAGTGGCTGCAGCTGGGCCATGAGTCTTTGCGCGGCCGAAATTATCCGTTGGCCGAGCAGTGCTATCGGGCGGCGGCGTGCGATGGGGGGCGGGTTTGTTCGGCGCGCGACGCCGTGGGTTCTGGCGATGCAACGCGTTATGAGGCGGCTTACCAGCTTGGCTTTCTGCTGTATCGGTATCGTCGTGAGCATGTGGACAGGGCGCTCGTCTGGCTGGGAACGGTGGCCAGCGAACCCGGGCTGCGTCAGGCCGACGCCCTGTATGCGTTTGCCAGAGCGGTGCAGCGCATGGACCGACCCGAGGAGGGGCGTCGTGCATGGACACGGTTTCTTGCGTACGAGACGGACGGCGAGCGCGCCGATGAGGCGCGATGGACTCCGGGCTGGATGTGGCTGGATGAAGATCGGTACCCCGAGGCGGTGCGTGCGTTGGGGGCCGTTCGCGGCGAGTTGCAGACACCCGCAGCTCAGCGTCACACGCACCGTTGGTTGGCCTGGGCCCGATGGCGCGCGGGCGACCACGAGGGTGCGCGTGAGCTTTGGCGTGAGATGGGCGAGTGGGACGGAGCCAACTATCGAGCGCAGGCGGCGTACTGGACCGCGGTGAGTGTGGCGAGCACGGATGGTGTAGACTCGGCGCGCCCGCTGTTTGAGGCGGTGGTGGCGAGCTGGCCGACACACTGGTACGGGCTGTTGGCTGCACGACGTCTGGGGCGCCCGCTGCTCGATCGCGAGTCGGTGCCTGCGCCTGAGGCGGTGCGCGTGCCCGAGGGCTGGCGAACGCTGCATGAGCTGGCCCTCGCGGGGCGGGTCAATGAAGCGCGGTGGCTGGCGCTGCGACGTGAAGGAGTGGACCAGCTGGCTCCCATCTTTCGCATGGTGATTCTGAGCAGCGGAGAGGACTGGCGCGGCTGGCGCACGAACTGGGGGGGCGACGGTTGGCCGGCGGTGGATGTAGAGTGGGACGCATGGCGCCTTCTGCACCCGGCGTTTTTCCCGGGGCCGGTTCAGAGAGCGGGCGACTCTCACAGGCTCCCGCCGTCACTTCTGTGGGCGATTATGCAGAAGGAGAGTTTGTACCAGCCGCTCGCGGTGAGTGTATCGGATGCCATGGGGCTGATGCAGGTGGTTCCGCAGACGGCGCTGGCGATTTCGCGTTCACGCGACCTGTATTATCGGGACGGCATGCTGTTTGAACCCGAGGTGGCGCTCGATTATGGCGCATGGTATCTGGCAGAATTATTAAAGAAATATGATGGGCAGTATCCGCTTGCCATCGCTGCATACAATGCGGGCCCGGTGGCGATGGATGACTGGATCGCCCGCAATGGTGGTTTGCCCATGGATGAATTCGTCGAAGAAATTCCGTTCGATCAGGCTCGCGATTACGTGAAGAGCGTATTTGCGCTGATGATCGCGTATGACCTTGCGGCTGGTCGTGCCGATGTTGTCCAGGTGCCTGATCTGGGTGGCTATTTTCCCGACTACGCCCTGAGCTCACCATTGCCCGGCGTCAATTTCTGAAACGCTGTCTGGCGCTCATTTCGTGGAACGGAAATGGAAGTCGTGTACAGGGTTACGCAACGGTGATGCAGCCGGGAAAATAAATCGTCCGGTAAATGCCGGGATTATTCGTCGTCATGCGAGACATCCACGGGGG
>JAGWVZ010000343.1 GCA_018970625.1 Myxococcales bacterium
CGGACATGCCGGAAGACTGGGAGGCAGCATGACCACCACCATCCTTTCCACCCGGATCTGGGGCGACACCTACGCTGTCCGCGCCGACTGGGCGCAGGCGTCCGATCAGGTCCAGGCGCTCGATGCCGACGGCGACTGGATCGCTACCGGCCATCAGGTGGCCGACTACCGGCACTCGGCCGAGGCCGCCCTGCGGGCGCAGTTGGAGTTGTCCGCCATCGCCTCCGGGCCGTTCGACGAAACCGCTCGTGCCGAGATCGAGGCGGCCATGGAGCGGGCCACGCCTGAGGCTGACGACTGATGCCCGCCCCTCGATCTGCCGCCCTGGCCGAGGCCTTGCGCCTGGTCAGGGGCGGCGCCGGGATCCGTCAGGCAGCCGAGGCGACCGGGCTGGCGCCGTCGTCGGTTTCCCGTGCGTGGCGGGCCGAGCAGCGGCCGCGGTGCCCGTGCTGCGGCCAGGTCATCGCATCGCCGCGCAAGCCTGCAGCTCCCGCTGGCACAGACTGAGCCGAGCCTGCAGCCCCTCCCCGGCCTCTAGCGCTGCGAGGAGGTCGGCAACGAGGGTTTCACCAGTCTCGTCGCCAGATCGCGCCACGGGACCGCTGGCGGGCTCTGAAGGGCTTCCGGGCTGGGCACATAGCGCGGGCACTCCGCTGGCGCCATCACCGGCTTGGATGCGCACCCACTCACGCCGAGCAGCGTCGCGAGCGCGAGTCCAAGCGTCCACATACAGCCGTTGCACATTGGCGACCTCCTCGGTTGTGCGTCTGGCGATTGCGGTCTGCGACTGCCCTGCTGCCACCAGCTGGGCGACCTCGTCTGCGCGGGAGTCGCGGCCGGTCATGTAGCCGTGGCCCCAGGCCGCAGCGCAGACGATGAGGGCGGCGCCGGAGACGGCGAGGGACAGGGGGATCACTTCTCCGACAGCGGCTCTTCCGTCACCGCCCGCAGGACGGCAACAAGCACGGCAACGGCCAGCGTCGCCCAGCCGTACACCTTCGGCGACAGTGCCTCCGCGAGACCGGGCAGCGCGAGTTGCGCAGCGCCGAGGCCAGCAAGCACCGCAGAGAACATCATGGTCTTGCTGCGCACATACTGCATGGGAGATGCGGTTCTCATGGGTAGAAGATCCTCCGGCCCGAGCGCGGGCCAACAGATTGGAGATGGCACCAGCCGGGCGTTGCGTCGGGGTGCTCAAGCCACAAGTCGTAGGCCTGCAGCAGATGCTGCACCTGCATGCACCAGTCGTCCAGGCTGCCGTCTTCGTCGGCTAGGTCGACGGCCTTGCAGATGCGGTGGTTGCTGTTGGCGGCACCGCCGACCCGCCGGTTGATGCCCGGCGGCCGGTAGCCGCTGGTTACCCGCGTGCGTGGCGCTGCGGGCAGTTCAGCGTAGTACATCGACAGCAGCAGGTTGACCCGCTGCAGCAACTCTTCAGCGTTCACGATGAATTGGTCCGTGGGCGGCTCGATCTTGTCGCGCCCCATCCAGTAATCATCGAGCGTGATCACGCGACACCTCGCGCACAATCAGCTGGTCCAGCTTGCCATTCAGTTCCTTGAGAGACTGCTTGATCTCGGCGACGTCCTGCGCGGTGCGGGCAGCGCCCGACTCCAACACCGCCACTCGAGATGACAGCGTCGCGTAGACGCTGGCCAGCGCTGCCATGGCGACGAAAATGCTGATGATGTCGCCCAGGTTGATGACCTTCGACACCGTCCAGTTCTCTGCTGCCATGGTTCACAACCAGATTGCGTAGAGCACGACGCCCCAGGAAGCGGTAGCTACAACGTTCGCTGCGTTGCTGTTTTTATGCATGATGATCGGCAGACCGCTGTTGCTCCAGCCCACTTTTGTGGCGTTGCCCCACGTCGTCGTCCAAAACACGCCCGCTGCGTATTGCCATGTCACGTCCACTTCGTCGCCAGTGGCATACGTGGCGTCAACTCCCGTGCCCGTTGTGCTGTTCTTGCGCAGCACGGTCCGCACGATATCCGGCTTGCGCGGACCTCCGTGCGAAATGTCCAGGCTGGTATACGAGGCCAACGACTGCACCGTCGACTCAAACCGCGTGATGGCACCGCCGATCTTGAGGCTGCCAGAGCCAGCCGACAGGTCCGTGGTCTTGTTGATGGTCACGTCGCCCGATGACGTGATCGTCGTGGCCGTCAGCGTTGTGACTGTGGCGTTGTTGTCCTTCAGCAACACGCCGTCGATGGTCACGCCAGCCGCCGAGGTGCGCTCGCTGATCGTGTCGGTGACGACTGCGCTGGTCGCCGTCAGCGTGGCCGCAGTCACGGCCGTCAGCGCGAGCGTGCCAGCGACGTTGACCAGCTGGAACTGCGTGCCGTCGTACACCACAACGACCGTGCTGCCGGACACGATGTCGCCAGACACCAGCGCCGTCGTGCCCTGCTTCGTGATCGCTTTGGCGCCCAGCGCGTTGATGTTGAGCGTGACCGCGCCTGTGTTGCCACCGGCAGCGACGAAGCGGAACACCTGCCCTGCTGTGTAGGCCGCCAGCCCGGTGACGGCCGCAGTGATGGTGTTGGTGCCCGACACGCTGGTCAGGTACGTGCCGGCACCGTCTTGCACCTGCCCGAGCGCCGCGTACTCGTTGCGAGCAGTCGCGTTGCCGACGTTCGTGTGCCGATTGCCACCCATCGGCTGATTGCCCGTGTACGCGGTCTGACCGTCCTTGCTGACCGACTGCGTGAGCGCAGAGCCGATGTCGGTCATGGTGTTGTTGGCCCATGTCGACGAGATGGTGCCGCCGGTGGAGACCGGGTTGCCTGCAGGGAGCGTGTAATTGCCGGAGCCGTCGCGGGCCATGGATGCGTCCTCCGAAATGCAAAAGGCCCGGCAGTGCTAGACTGGCGGGCCTATGTCGTGGTCTCTTGCCATCATCCTTCGGCCGCTGTTTCTGCTCGTGGTCGTCGGACTCATTCTTGTGCCCGCCCGATTGGCGGTGCAGCGTCACATGCGTGACGGGCGTCTGAAGCGGTTTCTCCTATTTCGTTTGAGCAGTGCTTACGACACCCGGGACGGCGGCCGTCGTGGCGTAGTCAATCGGCATTCGAAGCCCCGTAGGTAACGCTGGCCGATTGGCCACAGATCGTAGGCTGGCTGCGTATTTCGGATCAAGCAGGGCTTGTGCTAGACGCTCCTGCAACGCACGTTCCGCGGCACGGTTGTAAATCAGCCCCAGCGGGCTTGCCATGGTGCGGCCAAGCACGGACGAGGCAAGTGCTTGTGCCCACGTCTGCGGCATGCCCAACGGCCCAAGCACCTGACTCATGATGTTTTGCGTGGCCAAATTCTGCGCGGTGTTGCTGCCAGTACCGCGAGCCGCCTCTTGCATCACAGCTCTGTTGGCCAAGTCATCGCGAACGCCTGTCAACAGTTTCATTTGACTGGGCGTCATAACGTTTTCAATGGTGGCGCCTGAATAGCCGGTGATGCTCGGAATGCGTTCATCTAGAGACCGCAACGCCTGCGCGTATTGCTCAGCGCGAATGCGCCCCATCATGTCTGTGCTTCCGTCCATCAGCGCGGGCACCATCTTGTCCCGCAATTCTCTGCCGACCTCCATCTGATTGATGGGTCGCGACACTCGAGCGTAGACCGCATCCGCATGACGCAGTTTTGGCACGATCTGCTGAAGCACGTCGACCAGATCGGAACGCGTTTGCGTCAACGCCCGTTGCGTGTGACTGCCGATGCCGCTGTCTGCACGACCAGCCTTTTCGATCATGTCGTCAAGCGCCATCTTGACGGCTTGCAATCCCTCAACAGATCCAGACTGCGCACGCGCAATGTCTTGTTCGTCTATCAGACCCTCTGCTCGCTTGATGGCCGCCTTGATGCTCGGACGCGCCATCAGGCTTTGTATCTGCGGCTGCAGTGCCTGCGCCATTTGCTGATCGATGCCAGTAGCCAAGGCGTCGTCGTATAAGCGGCCTGTCGCTTTGCGCAGTGCCTGTGCAGCGGCGTACTTGCCAGGGTCTCCAGCCACCCTCTCAATGGCGCCCATCGCCGCCATGTTTTGATCGATGGCGCGTCTGGACAACGCTGCCGCGACGTCTGGGCTTGCAGACGCCGCACCTCGCTCAAGAATCGCCAACCCAGGGTCTTGCGTGGCTTGCGCCAGCGTAGCGTCCCATGTCGGAGTCCTTGGCGTGTATGGCGTGCCGCCAGTGGCAAAGCGGTTGATGGTGCTGCCTACAATGCGTTCTTGGCCGCTCTGACGAAAGGGGTCGATCAGCGCCTTGGCGATGGTCGGAGCGGCACGTGTTGCAGCCGTTACTGCGCCTCCCAGAATGGCACCCTGCGTCGTATTGCGCAGCCGACTGTCGCCAGTCTCGACGGGCTGAATGGCGCCAGCAGCACCGCCCAGCGCAGCCGAGCCGAGCACAGTGTTGACGCCGGGAATCGCTGCAGTTGGAAGAAACGCGGCCATGTTTGCAAGCACATTACCGGTGACGCCGGCGCCGGTCTTCATCAGCGGCCGATCTAATCGAGCCGCCTCGTCAATATCATCTTGCGGCACCATCCCAAGCATTTGCCCGACGCCACGACCGATGTCATAGAAACCCTTGCCAGCGCCGGCA
>JAGWVZ010000344.1 GCA_018970625.1 Myxococcales bacterium
CGCCGAGCGGGCGCTGACGGCCGCAGGCGTGCCCGTGGATTTGCCGTTCAAGGAAGCGAAAAATCAGCTGATCGAGAAATTCGAGGTCCTGTACTGGCAACATCTCATGGAGCAAACCGAAGGCAATGTGACTCAGGCTGCAAGAATTGCAGGAATTCATCGAAAATCAGTGGAATATATCCTGAAGAAACTCGGGCTCGAAAGGTCCGTCTTTACGGATTCCTGAGACGCGAATTGCATCGCGCCGTTTTAGAAGCGGAGCGCGAAACCCAGATCAGCGCTCATGGGGAAATCCAGCGTCCGGTCGTTCGTCGGCGTCACATAGAGCGTGGTCGAGAGACCAGCCTGCAACCAGAGGGGCCCGGTGAGTTGCACCCCGCCCCCGGCGCGAAACTCAATGCCGAGCTGAAGCTGTGATGGCAGATCGACCACGTCCTCCTCGAGGCACTCCCGCTCTTCGTCAAACTGAACCACCTCGCCATTACTGACTTTGCACCAGTACGAACGCGTCGCACGGACCGGTGCCAGTCGCAGCAATTCCAGTCCGCCTCCGGCATACACACGCCAGCGCCCAAATCGTCCTGCAGCCACCGTACCGATGGCTGCACGAATGGTATCCACCCGGTTCACCAGGTCGCCCTCCGGGTCGGGCAAAGAAAACAGAAAACCGGCGCTTCCGAAAATTCCCAGAATTTGCGTCGCCATATACGTGTTGTTCACTGCAACACCAACGTTCGCGAAGTTCTTGCGCGTCGGTCCCTGCAGGAAAACACCGGATTGAAACGAGATGGATGTGTACAGATGCCCTGCCTCGTTCCGGTCTTCCTCTTCTGGGCGCAGCACAACAGGGTGGCAGGCCTGAAAGCGGGATATCGACATCGCGATTGCCGCCATGGTCTCTTCCTCATTGCCGCCGCAGGGTATGCGTTCCTGAAAACTAAAACGCGACGAAGCCGAATCCCAGATCTGAATATGGATATACCTGCCGGTTGGGTCCACGACCGCGTGCATCCCCATCACCACGTCGGCGTTCAGCCGTTCTGAGATCCAGCGCGCTTCGGTCGCATTCAACCCAGCGGGAATATCCGACGCGAACAACAACTCTGCGTAGGCTTCCTCGAAGGCCGCCACCACGCTTTCGGGAAACGTATCCACCGACAGCCGCACACCCGGGTCGCGACGAATCATCTCTCGAAAAGCCACACGGGCGCGAGCGGCATGCACCGCAGCGGCGCTCGTTTCTCGAGAGGCGAGCTCAAGCTCGGCCAACGCCATATACAGCCATGCCTCGGCAATATCCTGCTGTCTTAGCCAAAGGGCGCCAACGGCCGAATAGGATTCTACTGCGCCCTGAAGCTCGTCGATGGCCGTCGGCAGGTTGAAGTTACGAAATGACCCCATACCCAGTCGTAACCCCTGGTCAGCCATGGCCAACAGGTCCTGAGGTTCAGGTGAGCGCTGGTAGGCCAGCAGCTGTTGCGCAAACGATGTGGCGGGAACGTCGAATCGTGGGTCGCGCTCCAGCTGCTCGCGCACCGCGTCCACCAGGCGAACCATGGAGACATCGCGAAAGCCAGCCTCACGTACCGGAATTGTGGGGTCGCTAAACACAGGCAGGAAGTCTACCAGGACGACGCGCTGCGCGAGTACGTCGGGCTGCATGGTCGCCGGCAGAACGGACTGGGCGTGCGCGGGAGACCCGCCTGACGTCAGAATCGCGATCGAAAAACAAGCCACGACAGACAGCAGAGCCGCCCTGAATAATTCGGGGCTACAGGCAGGCCAGCGCGGCATCGCGTTTCCCCGGGTTACATGCGAGAGGGTTGCGGGATGCCGAGCAGGGTCATGCCTTTGCCCATGACGGCGCGTGTACCGGACACCAGCAGAATGCGAGCCTGCGACAGCGCCAGGTCATCCGTAATCACCTTGTGCTGGGTATAGAAGGCGTTGAACGACTCGGCCAGGTCCAGAATATACCGGGAAATGACGGCGGGTTCATAGTCGCGCGCGGACTGCTCCACGGCCGCCGGAAACTTCTCGAGCATGGCCATGAGTGCCACGGTTTCGGATTCCTGCAGCAAGGCAGGGTTAATGTCATCGGGTTCAGGTAATGCACCGACCTTTTCGCGATAATTATCCAGCAGGCTGCCCAGGCGCACGTGGGTGTACTGCAGATAGGGCCCGGTGCGTCCGGGTTCGCCTGGCCGAAGGCCGCGCAGCATCTGATCCCAGTCAAAATCGTAATCTTTGATGCGGTCGCGCGACAGGTCCTGAAAGACGATGGCGCCAATCGCGACCTGTTCCGCAATGACGTCTTTCTCGTGCTCGGTCAGTCCTTCGCGCTCGGCTAGAATCGCCCGCGCCAGATCGCGGCCCTTATCCAGAATATCGTCCAGAAATACCAGGGTACCCTTACGCGTGCTGATGCCCTGAATCAGTCCAAACGGGACGTGAATGCAGCGGCTGGCCCACTCGTAGCCCATGCGTTCCAGCACCGTGAATACCTGCCGGAAATGCACCGCCTGCGCGGTACCTACCACATAAAGAAACCGATCAAACTGAAGTTGCTCGTAACGATAGCGTGCGGCGGCCAGGTCTCGCGTGGCATACAGGGTCGCCCCATCGGATTTACGGATGAGGCAGGGCGGCATGTCGAGATCGTCGAGCGGTACAACGAGCGCACCCTCGGATTCGACAGCCAGGCCAGATTTCTCAACGTCGCGAATCACGTCGTCGAGCATATTGTTGTAGTAAGCCTCGCCCCAGAAATGATCGAAGCTAACGCCCAGGCGGTCATAAATGCGCTGAAATTCGCGCAGACTCAGGTCGCGAAAACGCGTCCAGTAGGCGGTCGCCTTCTCGTCACCCAACTCCAGACGGCGGAACCAGTCACGGCCCAGGTCTTCCCACGAGGAGTCGTCCGCAGAACGTTTGTGGAACTCCACGTACAGCTCGTAAAGGTGCAGAATCGGGGTCGCCTCCAGCTTCGCCTCGTCACCCCAGGCTTCGAACGCGGCCATGAGTTTGCCGAACTGCGTTCCCCAGTCGCCCAGGTGGTTGACGCCCACGCAGCGATAACCTCGCGCCGTGTAGATGTTTGCGAGTGCCCGACCGATGGCCGTGGAACGCAGGTGCCCGATTCCAAAGGGTTTTGCGATATTGGGTGAGGAGTAATCAAGGCCGACTGTCTTGCCTGCGCCTTCTGTCGACGTGCCCCAGGTGCCAGAAGCCAGCGCACGCAGCAGCACCATGGCGCGGGCGCCACTGTCCTGTCGAAAGTTCAGGAACGGACCGGTCGCAACCACACCGGAAAGAAATGCGTCGGACGCAATGACCGGCTGCAGCAGATCGGCCAGTTTCGCGCAGAACACCGGCGGCGCAATCTTCACCTGCGCAGCGAGCTTGAAAGTCGGCAGGGCAAGGTCGCCGAGCGAACGATCACGCGGTTCGGTCAGAAGCGACGCGACGTCGGAGGCGGTGGCCTCGACTCCCAGCGAAGTCAGCGGTTGAATGAGCAACGAGGCAAGATGACTACGAATGTCCATGAAGCGCACAGCGGCAAAGGGGCAGGGCGGCATGCATACCGGCCCTCTACAACGCCCCAGCCTGTTGCCGATTGCAAGGCGCTTGTGCGTTCCCGGGACGTGCGACAGGCCAGAGGTGCGCGCTGAACCGTGCGCGGCAGCGAATCCCGGTTGACGTGCGGGTGTGCCGAGTTAGACGGCCAACGATTGTTTTACCTTCGCCCTGCCTGCATGGCCGACAGGGCGCGAACCGTTGTTGCAGAGGAGTTTCATGTCGAGCGAGTCGATGCCCCGGGTGTTGCGAGTGGCGCAGATTTTTGGTGGCGCCGCCGGTGTTGGCGACAGGGTGGAGGTGCGCGGCTGGGTACGAACCCGCCGTGATTCCAAGGCAGGCGTGTCGTTTCTGGCCCTGACCGATGGGTCGTGCTTCGCTTCGCTTCAGGTGGTCGCTCCGAATACGCTGCCCAATTACGACGAGGGCGTGCTGCAATTGTCGTCCGGGGCGTCGTTCATTGCGCGCGGGACGCTCGTCGAATCCTCTGGCAAGGGACAGTCGGTTGAGATGCAGGCCGATGAGGTCGTGGTCGTGGGTCTCGTGGACGACCCGCTGACCTATCCCATGCAACCAAAGCAGCACTCCATGGAGTTCCTGCGTGAGGTGGCTCACCTGCGCCCACGTACCAATCTGATTGGGGCGGTGACCCGCGTTCGGAACACGCTGGCGCAGGCGGTTCACCGCTTCTTCAGCGAGCGGGGCTTTTACTGGATTCACACGCCCATCATTACCGCCAGCGACGCCGAAGGAGCAGGCGAAATGTTTCGGGTTTCCACGCTCGACATGGCCAACCTGCCGCGCACGCCGCAGGGCGACGTGGACTTCTCGAAGGACTTCTTTGGCAAGCAGGCACACCTGACGGTGTCGGGGCAGCTGAACGTCGAGTGCTACTGCCTCGCCATGAGCCAGGTGTATACCTTTGGCCCCACTTTTCGCGCCGAGAACTCCAACACCAAACGCCACCTGGCGGAGTTCTGGATGATCGAGCCGGAGATCGCCTTCGCCGACCTGGCCGCGGACGCCG
>JAGWVZ010000345.1 GCA_018970625.1 Myxococcales bacterium
AGCGGTTCGGTCAGTCTGGGGATCGTGTCGGCCATGGGACGCTCACAGATGGGCATCACCGACTATGACAACTTCATTCAGACCGACGCGGCGGTGAACCCGGGCAATTCAGGCGGTGCGCTGGTCAATATGGAAGGTGAGCTGGTGGGCATCAACACGGCCATCCTGTCGCGGAGCGGCGGCAGTCAGGGGGTCGGCTTTGCCATTCCCTCGACCATGGTACAGTCGGTGGTCGAGAGCCTGCAGCGGGATGGCCGGGTGGTACGCGGGTGGCTTGGCATCTCGATTCAGGACCTTACGCCGGCTATGGCCAACGCGCTTTCCTTGCCTGAAGGGGCTGGCGTGCTGGTGGGAGAGGTGGAGCCCGGGGGCCCGGCGCTGGCGGCTGGCCTGCGCGCCGGAGATATCGTGGTGGAGGTCGCCGGAGAAGCGGTGCGTGACACGCAGGCGCTGCGCACTCAGGTCGCGTCTTCCCGGCCGGGAGAGCCGCTGTCGCTGACGGTGCTTCGCAATGGTCAACGCATGTCGCTGGAGGCGTTACCGGGCGAGCGGCCTGACCCCGGACATGTAGCGGTGATCGGGATGGATCCGAAGCTGCGCCCGGGGCAAAAAAGTGAGTGATGCTGGGCGCGCCTTCGCACAAATCGCTTGACCCTGAAAAGCGCTGTGGGGTATTCCGGCGCTCCCGCTCGACGCGGGCACCGGGGTGTAGCGCAGTCTGGTAGCGCGTCTGCTTCGGGAGCAGAAGGTCGCAGGTTCGAATCCTGTCTCCCCGACTCAAGAAAGCGGCTGATGAATGTCAGCCGCTTTCTGCGTTTTTGGTTTTCCTGTGGACGCGGCAACGAGGTACCGGTCGGGAAGGCAAACCCTTTGGTACGGCTCGCCTGCCTTGCCCGCGGTATCGCGCGCGACTCACACTCCCGACGGGTCTGATGCGCGTCGACGCGGGACATACCCCACAAAGGACACCATCAGTTGATCGTCACGGTCAGCGCCGGCCCCGCCTCGCTGCCCGCCTGATTGAAGCGGTAGGTCCAGGTACGGCCTGCGTTGGTCGAGTAGCGTGCGGCGATCGAATAGGTGCCGACGGTGCCAATCGTGAAGTTCGTGCGGAACTCGTCGTTGTTGCCTGACTGACCGAAGTAGGGCGCGGCCACCCAGGTCCAGCCAGCACCGTTTGTGGCAGGATTCTGGCCTACCGGCCCATAACCAAACTGCACCCGGAAATCCTGCAGCGTGTTCTGGCCACCCGCCTCGGTGAATCCCGCGATATAGGTCTGCAGGTAGTACTGAATCGAGGACGTGGTTGAGAAGGTCTGGTTGGTGTTGGGCCACTGGATGTTGCCCCAACCGATGCCGACATCGCGGGGGGTAATCGTACCCGACTGCGCGGGGTCGAAGTTATCGGTGCCCGGCACTACGCCACTGACATCGCAATAGAGCCAGGCGCCTGCGTCGACACGGAACCGGGCGACCATGCGATAAGTTGCCTCGAAAGCCGATGGCATGTTGAAGGTGCGCGTGTAGATGTCGTTGTTGCCCGTGTTTCCGGTGGGCGTTGCAGAGGCCCAGTTCCAGCCGGTATCATTAACGCTGGGGTTGGAAGCCGCAGGGCCATAGCCGATCTGCCCTTCGAGATTTGCGAAGGTCGCGTTGCCCGATTGAGTGGTCAGCGTATCCACATACACTTCGCCTTCTGCCGACACCGACGTGCCGGCCAGCGTGTTCGAGATGCTGCTGGTCCGCAGGATGCAATAGCCCACAGACAGCGGCGCCTGAATGGTCAACTGCCCTGCGTTGGCGGTCTGGTAGCCGTCGGCGCTGCCGTCTGACCCGCCCACAATCTGGTCGCAATAGAGCCCCCAGGTGTTGCCGCGGTCGTTCGAAAAGCGGAACGCGTAGTCGCGCTGCGCCGGCAAGGGTGCGACGGCAGGCACGGTAAAGGTGCCCGTGTATTCGTCATCGTTGGCGTTGTACGAGGGCGAGCCGGGACCATAGGTGTTGTTCGGCGCTGCAGCAGACCACACCCACGACGGATCAGTGGACGGGTTTGAACCGTCGGGGCCGTAGCCAAACTGAACGGAGACAAAGCTGCTGGCGTTATTGGTGCCACTGAGGTCGGTCAGCCCCTGACTGTAGAAACGCGCAAAGCCGGTGAGCAAGGTCCCAGCAGTCGTCGTGGTCGTGCCCGGTGACTGCAGGCGGCAGAAGTCCAGCCGCACACAATCGGGATTTGCGCTACCTGGCGACCCCACCTTTCCGAACGACCCGAACGTGGCTGCGGCCGGCGTGGTGCAGAAGTTGGCCTGATCATCGTTGGCCGTAGCGTTGGAGAGCGTGCGCAGCAGCTGATTCGACCGACCGTCCACGACCCCGCCTGTGTAGGTGACCGAGTCGATGGTGGTCTGTGTGCCGGAGATGTCACAACGAATACCGAACGTCTCGGTAGTAGAGCGCAGCGCGATGGTCTGATAGCGGTAATTGATCTGTGGGAGTCCGAAGGTCAGCAGGTTGTCCTGATTTCGAGCGAGGACGGCATAGCCACCCGGTGGCACCACAACCGCCTCGTCGATGGGCCACGTGTTGCCATTGGACTGGAAGATTTCGCAGCCCTGCAGGTCGCGCGCGGTCGCAGCCGTATTGGTGACCTCGAACCACTCGCCGCTGCTGTTTGCGCCGTCCGGCTGCGCCATGTACTCGGTGATGACTACCTCGCCGACGGCGCCGACGCGGTTTACGGGTGGCACCACATTGATTCGGGCGGCGTTGGCGGTCTGATAGCCGTTCTCGGAGCCGTCAGCACCAGCACCGACGTTGCGGTCGCAATAGGTCCAGGTAGCACCGTTGTCACCCGAGAATCGCCAGGCAACATCGAAGCTCTGACCGGCAGCGTTGGGTGCGACAAGCGATGCGACATATTCATCGTTGTTGACCTCGTTGGCGTAGTTCTCGCCCGGACTGGCGAACGGCACCCACTCAGGATTTGGCAGCGCGCTGGTCCATACCCATCCCGCCCCGCTGGGTGCCGTACCAACAGCACCGTAACCGACCTGCCCGACAAGGCGAGGAGCGTACGCATTGGCGAGGCTCTGCGATGTCACGCCGGGTACATACACACGCCCGTAGTAAGTAATGGCGCCCGACGCAGGGACCGTTCGCGTGAAACCGGGGAACTGAAGCCGACACCAGACCGGGCCCAGGTCGCAGGACGCGTTGGCGAACCCGGGACTCCCGCCGCTAACGGCCAGACAGAAGTTGCCGGCGCTCTGCGTGGCGGCCGCCGTCATGGAACCGCTGTGAAGCTGATAGGCCGCACCTGCAGAGACGTCCTGCGCCGTGTAGGTGATCGCGTTGACCAGCCCTGTGCCGGGACAGCTCAGGCGCACGGCATCGCCGCTATCGGCCAGCACGAAGCTTCCACCATAGACCGCCGCGTGGGTGATCCCCCCGTTGTTCGTCGCGCTGCGTCCGAGTGTGACGAACCCATTGGCCGGAATGATGAAGTTGGTCAGGCTCGTGAGTTCGGGCAGTGTGTACAGGTCCACGCCTGCGTCAGACAACGTGCACCCGCCCAGATACAGCAACGACCCCGTCGTATTGTAGAGCTCCACATACTCGCCAGAGGTCGCGTTGGCGCCCGCGCCCAACGGCATGACCTCGGACACGATCACCTCGCCCGCCAACGGGCGCCGGACTGGCAGGCACTGTGCTTCCGAGCCACAGGCACCCGAGGCACAGTCGGCGTTGACTGCACACGCAAGACCGTTCGCGCACGGGCTGCAGGGCCCTCCGCAGTCGACATCCGTTTCGGCGCCCTCGCGGGCCCCACTGGTGCAAAGCGTCGCCGCACAACGGTTGGTCACGTCACAGATGCCGCTCAGGCACTGCAGGTCGTCGTTGCATGGATCACCTACATTGGCGAGCGCACACCCCTCGTTGATGAGGCCATCGCAGTCGTCATCGATCGGCGTGGCGCAATCCTCGTTGAAGTAGGCGACAATGCGCCCGCGGAAGGTCACGTCGGGCGCGTCAGTGAGCCGCTGAAAAATCCACGTCCGGGTGACGTCATCGGTGGGAGAGCCCGCCGGACCAATATTTCCGTACGACCAGAGCCCGCGTGCATTCAGAGGTGCGTTCGTTCCGACAGGGCGCTCCGCGCCGGTCCCCAGCGGATACTGATACCCGTTGTGTCCGTCGATCGGCGTAACCTCAACCAGCTCGGCATACACATTCGACAGCGTCTCGGTATCGAAGAAAGACCGCACCTGAACATCGCCGCAAGCCGCGCGGCTTTGCAGATACGAGAGCAGGTTTGTGCTGGGATAAGCGCCACCAAAGCACGCTTCATCCTGCCGAACCGTGCCGTCGGGTGTCAGCAACTCAATGGTATCCACGGGTCCAGAACCGGCGGTACCGTCCTGTACAACGAGCACCTGACAATACGACGCTTTCTGGACACCCGGCGAGTCGTCGTCACGATCGAGCACTGCGATTTCGCTCTCACCAGTCTCGAGATTGAAACGTCCCTCAAACTCGAACACCGTCGCAAACTGACCCTCTTCGGTTCGCTCACGCTCCGGCACATCGACTTCCGCACAGGA
>JAGWVZ010000346.1 GCA_018970625.1 Myxococcales bacterium
TGATAGACGTCACCGAGTCCGTCGAGCGAGACGTTGACCTGACCAAATACCCGGCATTGTTCGGCTTTTTCTTCGTTCATGCCGATGCCGGACGTGGTCAGGTTCGGCACCATGCCCAGCTCGCGCGCCCAGGCGGCGAGGCGGAACAGGTCATCGCGCAGCAGGCTCTCACCGCCGCCCAGCGCGACGTGAAACACGCCGGCATCGGCAAGCTTCTGAAACGTATGGCGAAGTTCGGCTTCGGTCGGTTCGGGCGACTGCATGGTCGAGCCCACGTAACACGAGGGGCAGCCGGCCGGGCAGCGCTCGGTGGTCATGACATGGACTTCGGTGGGTGCAGACAGCTCTCCCTGCTGACGGTTCCACAAGGGACTGTCACCGAAGCCGAGCCCTCTCGCCATGTCCTGGTCGATCCAGACGAGCGCCGGTGGTTCATCGGTCGCGATGATGGCGCCGAACTCTTCAAAGCGCCACTTCATGGGGCGTCGTCGGGGGTGGAAGGCAGCGCGCCCGCAGATTGTCGCTTCCATTCGGACACGACCACGGACGCCATGGCGTTGAGGACCACCGACGAGAACACGGTGGTCCACATGAGGACGGTCACGACGGAGCCCACGGACGAGGAGTTGGGGTTGTAGCCGAGCTTCACGCGGAGCACGCGCCCGGGTCCATTCCATGAGGGAATACCTGACGCAGCGACCTGACGAATACGTTCCTGCCAGGGGCAGTCGTGGGGTTCAGACGTTGCCATGGGTTAGATTCCGAGCAGGGCGGTACCGCCGACGAGCGATAGCGCGGTGTAAAGTGCAGCCAGTGTGGCGAGCGCGGCGAGCGTCGATGTGCAGGCCAGCAGCCAGCGCTTTCGGGGAATGGACCGTGCGATGGCCCCGGTCATGACGAAGATGAGCGCGACGGCCGGGATACACGCCAGCAAATACGTCCGGTTGGCAGGCGCCCAGGTTGCGCCAATGACCGCGGCACCCCCAAAAATCCAGACGATAAAGGCCAGCTGCCCCCAGGGTTTCCATTGTCGCACGACTTGCCAGCGCAAGGCGCGCCAGCTGCGGGTCGCCAGAAAGGTGAGCAGAAACAACGGCAGGACGATTCGAGAGAACTGGGTGGCGACACGGTTGCCGAGCTGGTCCTGATATTCTTCGCGAATGACGGTCAACTCGAGGTCGGGGATAACGCCCGGGTGGGCCGTGATCCACGACTCCACCAGGTGGCCGGTCTGGAACACCCGGCCGGCGGCGGCTGACACGGCGACCATTCCCGAGAGGGCACTGTTGGCCTGCTGACGTGTCAGCGGAGTGACCTGCGCTGCCTGCTGGTACCACTGCCAGGCCTGTTCGGGGTCGTGAAGACCGTGGTGCCACGACATGCCCAGCCAGATCAGGATATCGGCCCTGAGCCAGGGCGAATGGACGCGGTCCAGCAGCGTGGTCACCTGCGCGATGGTGGCTTCGGAGCCTGTCGTCTGCCAGCCGGCGCGGAGTTCAGCGAATTCCATAATGATCGCGGCGTCTTGCGGATCGCTGAGTTGAACGCGTGAGACCTGTCGCAGACGATTTCGGGCGTGGCGGGCGCGCCGGCCGGAGGGATCCAGTTCGAGCGACCGCTGGTAATGCGTTGCCGCGTCGGCAGCACGCCCATTCAGTTCAAGGACCTGTCCTTGAAAGTAGGCCAGCTGGGCTTGATCAGCCGGGGTTTGCGCGCTCGACCGTTCGAGCAGTTGTTCCGCGAGGGCGATGGTTTCAACCGAAGCTTCACGCTGCGCGCGCAGGACAGCCTGTTCCAGCTCGTCCATGGTTGCGACCGGAGCTTGCGTGGCGACCGCTGAATCGGGCTGCTGAGCCAGCGCGTTTGCGCACGGCAGAGAGAGCGCTGCCACAAGCCAGCAGGCGTACAACAACTGCATGACCCACGCGGCTGTGCAAGAGCGGGCTGCCGCCCTGCAAGGAGAAGTGACGCCGGGCATGAGGTTCCGGTGAGGGATCAGAAACGGTACGTGGCCTGAATAAGCAGCGTATCGTCCTTGTCATCCCGTTCGACGAGGTCGGGGTTGTTGAACGAGCCCACCCAGTCTTCGGTGGCGCGACGGTGGGTATAGTTGACCTGCAGCTTGAAGTCGTGACCGCTGAAGTACCAGTTCAGGCCGGCGGTGTAGTTGCGCTGTCCCTGCAGGCGCAGCGAGCTGGCCGGGCCTCCGCCGGGGCCGCGTGCGAGCAATCCTTCCACGTCTTCGGGGAACGCGGCGGTCTCGGGGTCGTAGAATTCCACGCGTCCAACGAGCTCAAGGTGATTGCGCAGGTACGGTGCGGGGATCATGTAGCCGAACTGTGCGTTCCAGCCCTGCGCGTAGCGATCGACGCCGGCCTGCAGCGTACGGTAGTTGCGGTTGGCGCGCATGTACTCGCCGTACAGGAACAGGCCATGCCAGCGGAAGGTGAGGTCGAAGCCGTAGATGGTCTCTTCGAAGTTGGCGGTCTGGTCGACGTTCGAGGTCCAGCCGCCGCCGGCGTGCAGCACGGGGTGACGGCGCTCGTCAAGCGGACGCAGGTCACCTTCCATGCGGCTGGCCGGGGCTCCGAACGGTGAGATTTCGGCGCGTCCGCCGTACAGAAAGGTGTCGTCAATGTTGTTGACGGGCTGTCGGGCCTTGTCGGATTCGCCGTTGAATACACCGAATTCAACGTTCACAAACCCGTCGGGCAGGGCGGGAACAAACGGGTGGAGTTCGAAGCGCATCGACGTGCCCAGCTGTCGACCGGGAGTCGAGCGAATGATCTCGGCGCGATCCATGGCCAGACGGCTCTCGCTGACGAGCTCCTGCCCGGAATAGGGAACCCGATAGCGGCCCAGTCGCCAGGTGAGTCCGTCCACGATGCGAGCGTTCAGCTGCGCCTCAAGGATGGAGACCTGCGGGATGGATTCGAGTTCAAACTTGTATGTTGTAAGCCCAAACATGCTGCCTTCGACACCGAGCCGGGCCCGTGTCATACCAAACCCGGTCGTCGAGGCGGTCGAAGACGCGGCGCATTCGGTGGTAAAATCGGTGGGGTCATCCGGGTTCGAGATCACCTGGCGAACGCACATGTCCTGCACCTGCCGAAAATACGGCTGGAAGAAACCGTTGAGCTTGAGGCTGTTTCCGGAGTCTTCGTCCGAGAAGATTTCGATGGCCGTTGCTTCGGTGGCGATCAGGACCATGGGAGCAAAGAATACCGAAGTGGCGAGCAGTCGACGCAGGGCAGAAGAAATCATGTGCAGGCTCGCGGGAAGTCACGTCTGCAGGCCAGATGACCCACATCCAGAAGTGTGTGTGGAGAACCTGCCTACGCTGTGCGACAGCAGTTTGACAATCCTGTGCCAGAATCGCCGTGCTTGTGTTGCCGACAATTCACTTACGGTGAGGCTGTCACTCTGGTATACCTGCCTACGCTTTTTGTGCGGCCCTGTCATGGGGTCGTGTCACTGGTCTCGGAGTTTCCATGCGCCGCCTCTCGATTTACGTTGCTCTCCTGACCTCCACGGCTGCCGTCGCTGCCTGCACGAACTTTGAGCAGGAAGCGGTGCCTGACACCTTCACGCCAGACACCACGACACCCGACGTCGACGACAGCGACGAGGACGCCGAGGAAGGCTCAGGCGAGCCGGATGGCTTTGTGCCCACCACGGGCGTGTTTGGCATCTCGACGGCCGAATACGCGGCGCCGGCAGCCTGCCCGGAGGCCGATATCGTGTGGCCGTTGAGCATTGAATACTGTACGACGCCCATGAATCCACCCGTCTGGCAGCTCCCGAACCCGGGTTCGGGCGGCATGCAGAACGCCAGGCCAAGCTGCGGCACGACCTCGGGTACCGAGACCGCCGTACCCCGCTACGTGCACCTGTCCTTCCCCGAGACCGACGCATCGACAGCCATCGGCATCAACTGGATGACCGACGGCCAGACCTTCGTGTCGGATGTGCAGTTCGGCACCACCGAAGACAACCTGAGCCTGCACGCGCGCGGGTTCTCGTTTGTGTTCGACGAGATCAACACCGATCGCAGAAGCCAGCGTGTTCACGAAGCGCGCCTCTGCGGCCTGCAACCAGCGACGACGTACTACTATCGCGTCGGCGGCGAGGGCGCATGGTCCGACGTCTATTCGTTCACCACGGCGCCCGCGCCCGACTCCGGCGAGACGTTCCGGCTAGCCGTCACCGGAGACTCGCGCAGCGATACGCAGGCCCTCTGGCGGCAGGCGCTCGAGGGCATTGAGTCGCAGGGCGCAGACCTCCTGCTCTTCACCGGCGACGCTGTCGAAACCGGCACCGTCATGGCGCAGTGGGATGTGTTCTACTCGCAGGGGGAGCCCGACGAGAACTTCGACCGCTTCGCAGGCATGCCCTGGATCTTCGTGCACGGTAACCATGATTTCCTCGGCGATGCCGCCTGGTCACTCAATGCGCAGCCTCGCAACGAACAGAACTTCTGGATTCGGTACGGCAATACGCTCTTTGTTTCGCTGGATGACACCGGCTGGTTCCTGACGCAGGAGCTGCCCAACGAAGGCGCGCGAGAGTTCCTGATTGAAGCCCTGGAGGCAA
>JAGWVZ010000347.1 GCA_018970625.1 Myxococcales bacterium
CATCGACTTCCGCACAGGAGACGAAACTCAGAAAAACAGAGGTTGAAACACCAGCGATAAAACGGCGACGAGCGTTCATGATGGCTGCTCCAGAGACAATTTCGCGGCGAAGATGTTGCACCGGTGCGACAACACGAGGCGTGTGCGGGCAACGTCCGAGCACATTCTTAATCTTCAGGATGGGAGCCCGCAAGGCTGATTTCAGCGTTTTCCCTTTCGGTTCAACCACCTGCATAGCGCGGCGCGTCATGATTCGTGCAGAGCGCACGACGCGCTCGTCAGACTTGCCACGCTTGCCGCACCCCCTTAGGGTAGCGGCCACTCAAACGGTTTGCAGAAGTGGAGTTTTACGCGATGTTGCAAGGTGTTACACGCGCGCTGGCGGCGGCGCTGATGCTCGCCATTCCCGCAACGCTGAGCGCGCAGGTCGCCGAGCCCGTGTACGGGTACGACCGGAACGACGCCCGCCCTGCCGAGCTGTCCAGTCTCTCGCCCGACCCGGCCGGCGCACCCTACGCCGAAAACTGGGACCTGTGGTTCTGGACCGACGACGGGCGCTTTGTGATGTTGCAGTTTGTTACGTCCAGCTTCATCTCCAGCGTCGAGAGGCAGGGGTCTGCGCGCATTGTGGTGATCGACCCCGGTGCGCTCAACCACTCCGAGGACGCGATCGACGGCGTCTATCGCGGTGACCGCGGGTTCAACCCGGATCGCAACGACTGGGGGTGGAATGAGGAAGAGCCGCTCGATGTATTCTGGCTGGATTGTCACATTCGGGGCGACGGCGAGACGTTTGAGGTCGCCATGCGTGGTCGTGACCATCGGGTGACGTTTGAGGCCACGCTCACGGCCGAGGCTCCCCTGTGGCAACCTGGCGTCGGCAGCGCCATCTTCGGCAACACGCAGTCGTACACCTATGACATGCAGGTGTTGCCTCGCTTCCGTTTCGATGGCCGCCTGAACCTGCGCGAAGGTCGCGACGAGCCCGACAACTGGAGTGACCTGGCAGGCGTGGGTGTCATGCAGCATTCGCGGCTCAATGCCCTGCCCTATCAGATCGGTCAGAGTTGGACCCGTTTCAGGGCGTTGCGCGACGACGGCCTCTCGATCAACTTCGAGGCGATCCGGCCCGCCGAGACCTTCTATCCCGACCCCATTGGCTGGTTGGTCGTCACGCTGCATGGCGAAGTCATCTTCGAGACCACGCAGATTCAGATCATCCCACGACACGTACAGGCCTGGCCGATTCGCCGCCGCAGCTACGATGTGCCCACGTCGTACGACATTGTCGCCACAAGCGGCGCAGACCAGGTGGTTGTGCGGGTCAGAAATGGCCAGATCGTGAGCGCCGAAGACCCGTTTCGACAGCTGGACCGAACGTTACGGCTGCTCATCGCCGACATGATGTCTCCGGCCGACTTTGACCTCAGCACGGACTACGAGGCCGACATCACCATCGGTGGCATCACCGCCTGGTTGGCCGGGTCGGGGTGGTCATCGTCCAGCTTTACCAAAGGCTAGTCGCTGAGAGGCGCCAGATGATGGGTTTCCCCGGGGCGACACCGAGACCCGACGCGACTATTCGCACCCCGACAGTACCGGAGCGACTCCGATGTTGCTGTAATCCGAAGCCGGTGCCGCTCGATAATAGCGGGCGACGTCGAACGTGCCGCCCGTATAGGCCTCGGTAGAGCAACGACGATAGGCCGTGTCCCGGTACGGATCGCCCGAGATCGCCCTTACAGGATCGCCAAACGCATCAATGATCTCATCTCCGCTGGTGAACGTCTCGTCTGCGTCGTTGTCCCGGAACACGAAAATACGGTCGTCGCCCGTAAACATCGGGAAATTGGCAATCCTTTCGTCGCAACGGCTCAGTAGCGCCGACGCGGCAGAGCTGTTGCAGAACGAGAATGTCTCGCCGGGCTCGAGCGGACCTGTCAGCAGGACAACAGGAGCGGAGCAACCACCCGTGGCAGTGTTCTGACGACTGCAGAAACCGATGTTCTCGAGGTCGTAGGCCGCCGAGCCACAATTATAGATTTCAATGGCCTTGTCGGAGCCCGCACCCTCCAGATACTCCGAAATCAACAGGCATTGCGTCACGACCGCCTGGCAGGCACCCGCCACACAACTCAAACCAGCGTCACATGCGGTCACGGGGCCACCAAACTCAAGGCACAGGTCGGCGTCGAAGTTGCCGCAGCCCTGCACGCCGCCTGCCGCACAGGTCGTTTGTCCTGCCGAACAGTCATTTGTACAACCCTCCGGCGAGCAAACGCCAGCCGAGCAGGCAAATCCAGCCTCGCAGGGCGTCGCACTACCGCCGAATTCCCGGCAAATGTCGCCGTCGAAATTGCCGCACGCGAGAACGCCACCCGTGCCACAGGCGGTCTGTCCAATATCGCACTCATTTGTGCAGCCGGGCGTGACACAGGCGCCGGTGTTACAGACCTGCGTATCGGAGCACACCTCGACCACCACAACCTCGCGACAGCCGTCCGAGTCCACGTCCTCGCACCCCTCCAGTTGTGCATTGTCGAGGCTGCAAGCGACGCCATCAAAGAAGCACTCGTCCACGCAGGCGCCGTCCAGGCACGCGCCTTCCTCGCAACGGCGATCCGGACCGCAGGACTCCGGCGCGCTCCAGTTCAGGCAACCGGTGGCGGGGTTGAACGTGCACGTCTGCAGTCCGCCGGCGCTGCATTGCCCCGCGCCCGCACGCGTGCAGTCCGATTCGCAGGGCGTTGCATCCACGTCACCAGAACCGTCCGCGACGTCCGGGCCGGCATCGGCCGCGCTCCCATCGCTCCCGTCGCTCACGTCGCTCACGTCACCGTCGTCGATGGCATCCGAAACATCCGCTGCATCAGAGGTTTCGTCGTCCACTGCATCGATCGCGGCATCGTCGTCGTCGCCGGTGTCCAGGCCCAAATCGCGAAACGTGATGTCGCGTTCGACTTCAGCATCGTCCTGGTCGATGTCCGCAGCGGCGGTGTCGGGACGAGTGCCAGAAGCTTCATCGTCTGAGCACGCTCCACCCGTCACAACCAGCGAGCCGCAGAGAAGAAGGAAGAACAGGTTTCGCATGAGATCTCCAGAGTAGCGACCAGACATCATCGACAGCAGCGCGTGTTTACGGTGGGCTCACCTGCTTGTCAGGCCGACAGCCACGAGCCATTGTCGGAGTCGCATGTCTTCGCGACAGAAATATGACGCGCGCCAACTAGCCGGATGTGACCATGACTTCCATAGCAGATCCGCTTTCCATCGGAGATATTAGACTTCGCAACCGGCTGTATCGGGCGCCCGTGCTCGAAGGAGCCGCCGCGCGACCCGACATCGGCCGCGAATACGCCCGACACTTCGTGCCCAACGCACGAGCAGGCGTCGCGCTGATCATTCAGGGCAACTCCATCGTCTATCCCGAAGGTCGCACCTCGCCTGGCATGGCCTGCATTGCAGGGCGCGAGGACGTTCTGGCGCTGGCACCCATGGTCGAGGCGGTGCAACGCGAGGGCGCAGCCATCGTCGCACAGCTGGGTCATGGCGGAACCTTCAGCGTCGAGTCGTGGCAGGCCGGATGGCGCGAAAAACGGACCCACGAGCCCTGGGCACCGTCCCCACTGCCGTGGTGGATGAAGGCGGTTCATCCGGGTGTCGAGGTCATGACGCTGTCACAAATCGAGGACATGGTGGACCGCTTTGGTCAGGTCGCCCGCTGGTTTCAGGAAGCCGGCTACAATGGCGTTCAGCTGGCGGGGTCCAACGCAAAACTGCTCGCCCAGTTCCTGTCACCGACGTGGAACCGAAGAAAAGACCGTTACGGCGGGTCACCCGAGGCCAGATTCCAGCTATTTGCAGACATCAGGCGCTCGATTGCAGATCATTGCGGTAAAGAGTGGCAAGTGTGGCTTAAATATACGGCTGTTGAGCACACGCCATTCGGCCAGTCGCAAGCGCTGGATACGGGCCTGCTGCACGCACGAATGGCGCAGGATGCTGGTTTCGGAGCGCTAACGCCCGTCGCCGCGAACGCCCTGCCCAACACCTCGATCAGCCGTGGCGACTTTCCGGCGCACTCGTTTGAGCACCCCAACGTGTCGCGTAAGTTGCGAGAGGCGGCCGGATCCGGCTTCCGCTTTCAGGCGATTCGATTTGGCATGGCCACCGCGGCTCGCCGGTACCCGTTCGAAGCCGTCTGGAACCGCGACATCTTCGCTGCGGTGGCACGCGAGGTCGCCATACCGGTCTTCGCGGTCGGTGGTATTCGGACTGTCAACGAGGCCAACGAGATTCTCGGCAGCGGCGTTGCCAGCATGGTGGGGGTCGGTCGTCCTTTCTACGCCGAACCCGGCCTGGCCAAACGATGGTTGCAGGCTGATGATTCGACTGCCGTCCGCGCGACCTGTGAGAGCTGCAACCTGTGCATCGTGCCGCAAATGCTTGGCTTACCCGGCGTCTGTTATAATCCGTCGGCGCAACGCGCTAACATTTCACACACGTCGGAATAGCTGACGCGTCGCGCTGTTTCTGCTGGTCGTTCCACGCCCCTTTCCGAGCCAGGCACCGGGCGCC
>JAGWVZ010000348.1 GCA_018970625.1 Myxococcales bacterium
ACAAGACCGGCAAGGGCTTCTACTTCAAGGGCAAGGACGCCAACGGCAAGACCGAGATTCAGGGCCTGAACCTCGAGACCTTCACGTACGGCCCGCAGAAGAAGGTCCGCTTTGACAGCCTCGGCGCCGCGCGCGGCGAAGAGGATGTGCGCAAGCGCAGCGCCCTGATTCTGCGCTTCGACGACAACGCCGGCCGCTTCGCTGAGCGCGTGACGCTCGAGACCATGGCCTACTCGTCGCGCCGCATCCCGGAGATCGCCGACGACATCGTCAACATCGACCGCGGCATGCGCTGGGGCTTCGGCTGGGAGCTCGGCCCCTTTGAGCAGTGGGACGCCTACGGTGTGCAGGCCGGCGTCGACCGCATGAACGAGCTCGGCATCAAGGTCGCTCCGTGGGTTCTGGAGATGCTGGCCGCTGGCCGCACCTCGTTCTACGGCGTCGAAGGCACTGTCGACACCTACTGGAACATCCAGAAGAAGGCCGTCGAGCCGGTGCAGCAGAACAAGCGCACCTTCAAGGTCGAGTACCTGAAGCGCGGCAACAACAAGATCGCCCAGAACTTCGGCTCCACCCTGTTCGACATGGGTGACGGCATCGCGCTGCTCGAGTTCCACACCAAGATGAACTCGATCGACGACGAGATCGTCGCGATGATGCACAAGGCCGTCGACGTGGCCGAGAAGGACTTCCGCGGTCTGGTGATTGGCAACGACGCCCCGAACTTCAGCGCGGGCGCCAACATCTTCGCGCTGCTGATGGCTGCGCGAAATGGCATGTTTGAAGACATTCGCAAGCTCATCATTGCGCTGCAGACGGCCTGCCAGCGCCTTCGCTACAGCTCGATTCCGGTGGTCACCGCTCCCGGCGGTCTTGCGCTCGGCGGTGGTGCCGAGATGGCGATGGCCGGCAACGCCATTCAGGCCAAAGCGGAGCTTTACATGGGCCTTGTGGAGTTCGGCGTCGGCGTCATCCCCGGCGGCTCGGGCAACCTGGAGCTGCTGCGGAACGTGTATGGTCCGTACGCGGCCGACCCGGACTTCGACGCGTTCCCCTTCATCAAGAAGGTCTTCCTGACCATTGGCACCGCAAAGGTCGCGACCAGCGCCGAAGAGGCCCGCGAGTTCGGGTTCCTGAACGCCAACGACGGCATCTCGCTGAACGGCGACTTCGTGCTCTCCGACGCCAAGGCTCGCGCCATCGGCATGGCAGAGTCCGGCTGGCGCCCGCCGCGCCCGACCCGCTTCCTGCTGCCTGGGCCGTCGGGCGCTGCCACGATCGACATGATGCTCTACGACATGGAGATCAACGGTCAGGTGTCCGCCCACGACCGTCTGATCGGCCGCAAGCTGGCGACCGTTCTGACCGGTGGCGACACGACACCGAACCAGTTTGTGTCGGAAGAGCGCCTGCTTGAACTCGAGCAGGAGGCCTTCCTGAGCCTCTGCGGCGAAGAGAAGACGCAGGCTCGTCTGGAGTACATGCTGAGCAACGGCAAGCCGCTGCGCAACTGATGCCCGACTGAGTCATCTGTCACGGATTTCACAAAGATTACAGGGCGTTGCCCGATAAGGAGATTCCACATGAGCCAGCGAGTTGTCATCGCCAGCACCGCGCGCACCCCGTTCACCCGCGCCAAAAAGGGTGAGCTGCGCGACACCCGTCCCGACACCCTTGCATCGTGGGCTATCAAGGCTGCCGTCGAGCGCGTTCCCGGGCTCGACACGTCGATCATCGACGACGTCATTCTGGGTTGCGCGTTCCCCGAAGCCGAGCAGGGCATGAACGTGGCGCGTACCGCCGCCCTGATGGCCGGCTTGCCCGAGACCACCAGCGGTATGACCATCAACCGCTTCTGTTCGTCGGGCCTGCAGTCCATTGCGCAGGGCGCACAGCAGATCATGGCCGGCACCTCGCAGGCGGTCATCGCCGGTGGCGTCGAGTCCATGACCATGATCCCCATGGGCGGCAACAAGGTCTCGGCCAACCCCGAAGTCATGGCGTCGCACCCTGAGATTTACATCTCCATGGGCGCCACCGCTGAAAACGTCGCCGCTCGCTACGGTGTGACCCGTGAAGAGCAGGACCGCTTTGCCGCCGAGAGCCAGCGCCGCGCAGGTGTCGGGCAGTCCGAAGGCAAGCTCGACGAAGAAGTGTTCGCCGTTACCGCCACCTACCGCGACGATGACGGCTCCATGAAGACCGTTACGCTGTCGCGCGACACCATCAATCGCCCCGAGACGACGTACGAAGGCCTGGCGAAGCTGCGCCCGGCGTTCCGCGCCACCGGCACCGTCACCGCCGGTAACGCGTCGCCGCTGACCGACGGCGCTGCGGCAGCCGTGCTCATGTCAGAGGAGGTCGCCAAGGCCAACGGTGTGACCCCGCTCGGCTACTACCGTGACTTTGTCGTCGCTGGCGTTCCACCTGAGATCATGGGCATCGGCCCGGTGCCGGCCATTCGCAAGCTGCTGGCCAAGAACGGGCTCACCGTCGCAGACATCGACGTGTTTGAGATCAACGAGGCCTTCGCTGCGCAGGCGGCCTGGTGCGTGAAGGAACTCGGCATTGACCCCGGGAAGGTGAACCCGAACGGCGGCGCTATTGCGCTCGGTCACCCGCTGGGCGTGTCGGGTACGCGCATGGTCGGCACGCTGCTGCGCGAGCTCAAGCGTCGCGGCGGCAAGCTCGGCGTGGTCTCGATGTGCATCGGCGGCGGCATGGGCGCTGCGGGCCTTTTCGAGGTCGCGTAAGTTGTAGCCTTCGGCTAGTTTAGGGCCCGGGTTTATCGTCGGCTTCGACGTGGGCCCGGGCTCTCTGCGTTTTGAAGTGCGCACCCCGTTTCGGAGTGCGGAGACTCGGGTCCGTCTGCATGTTTACGATTCGGCAGCTTGAGATTTTCCTGTCTATCGCCGAGCACGAGCACGTCACCAACGCGGCCCGCGCGCTCGGCATGACTCAGTCGGCGGCGTCGATTGCGCTCGCTGAACTGGAAAAGGACCTCGGCGTGGCGCTGTTCGAGCGGCTTGGGCGTGGGCTAAAGCTCAATGAGCGCGGGCGGTTACTGGAACGCGAGGCACGCTTCATTGTCGAACGTCTGGGCAGTTTGTCCGCGATCGTGCGCGAGGACGCCGATCGCGTCGTTGGTGAGCTGCACGTTGGCGCCAGCTCCACCATTGGCATCTATCTGCTGCCCGCGATCATCAGTCGGTTTGTTCACCGTTGGCCCGATGCGACCATCAAACTCGAAGTCGGCAATTCAGAGCAGATCCGGGAGTGGTTGCTCTCGCGCCATATTGACGTCGGTCTGGTGGAAGGGCCGGTTCATGATGACCAGATCGAGGCGGAGTCGTGGCTCGACGACCAGCTCACGGTGTTCGCATCGCCCGACTACCCGCTGGATATCGACGGCAATACGGTACGTTGGGCAGACATTAGCGCCGAGCGCTGGATTCTGCGCGAAGACGGTTCGGGCACCCAGGAGGTTTTCCTGCGTGCGCTCGAAACGCTGGGCTCTACCGTGCGTCCCTACATGACGTTTGGCCACACCGAGGCGATCAAACACGCTGTAGAGGCGGGTCTGGGGCTGGGCTGTCTTTCGCGGCTCACGATCGAACGAGAGCTGCAACGCGGTTGGCTTCGGGCAATCGACGTCACAGACCTGGATCTGTCGCGTCGCCTGACGATCGTGTCACGGAAGGGCTGCCACCCGTCGCGGCTGCGTGATGCTTTTCTTGAGGAAGCGCGGACACTTGTCACACGTGCGGTCGTGGGTTTCGGCATCTAGTACGGACGGCGTGTTGCCTCGCACGGGTGTCGTCATTGTGACAGTCGCCTGATTGTTTGTATGTTGGCTATGGACAGCCTCGCGGCGTACGGTTAGGCACAGGAGGGTCGCGCCTCATTTCTCTATGCGCTGTCGTGCAACATGGACACTCCTTCCTTTGTGGGTGCCTGGCCCAGAACGGTCGATGCGGCGGTGACGCGTGCACACGTCCGCGATCCCAGGCTCGCCGAATTTCTGTTGCGGCTAGGGCCGGTCGAGGCGTTGCGACAGAGCGGCTGGGGTGACGCGGAACCTGGGCAACCCCGACGTTCAGGCGCGCCTCTCCCTATCGGCGCCGCCGTCGCCATGGTCGCGGCGCTCCGGCTAAACGAAGGTGGTAATGTGCTGGTCCTGGGCGCGTCACCCCCGCTCGCGGCCACGATCTGCACCGCCGTAGCCTCGCACGTGTACGTGGTGGACGATGACGAGACCGCGCTCGCGGCGCTTCTCAACGATATGCCGGATACGCCCGTCTTCGCCCGAGTGAGCGACCCGCACGACGGCTGGGCCGAAAAGGCGCCCTTCGCTGCGATTCTGAACCTGCGCGATGACCTGTCCTTGTCACCCGGGCTGTTTGCCCAGCTGCGTCCCCACGCGCGGGTCGTGACACTCACCCGCACCAGTCGGCTTCGAATCAACCCGCCCTTGCATAAAAGTCTCAGCACCTGCTCCAGAAATTTTGGCGGTGTTCCCGAAATCCGCGCCAACTCGGCCGCCTGCCGAAACCGATTT